>JAZSAW010000058.1:0-17922 GCA_045602105.1 Candidatus Avilachnospira sp. | reverse complement strand
CCACGATGGCCTGCCAGCCTGCCTCGGTGTAGACGCTGAGGCAATGGTCCAGACCCAGGGTGACGTAGAAGGCTTCACCCAGCTCGTCACGGAGCTTGGACG
The DNA here is from genome assembly GCA_045602105.1 of Candidatus Avilachnospira sp. Taxonomy (GTDB): domain Bacteria; phylum Bacillota; class Clostridia; order Oscillospirales; family Oscillospiraceae; genus Avoscillospira. The sequence continues at coordinate 17,820 of JAZSAW010000058.1, read as the reverse complement.
GAACGAAGAGACGTCCCTTGGGATCTACGGTATGTCTGTATTTTCCGACCACGGCGTCTCACCTCGCTCCATTTTCATCATTTTTACTCCATTTTGCTCCACTTGCCTATACTATACAGTATTTCTTGTGAAATTGCATGCCCTTTGGGAATTTTTCTCTAAGAAAATTGTCATTTTTTCCTGTTATTTTCGGAGATTTTCTCATTTTAGAACATATGTTTTAAAAAGAAACAGCGGGAGGTTGGCAGAGGTCAAGGAAGCCGTCAAGACAAGCAATTCGCCCTTGTCGGCGTATGCTGATACGGTAAAGGGCGAATTGCGCAGTAAGTCAAAACGCCTTGCCATGCAAGGGAGTGCAGGAATTCTCTGTAACGATACAGTCTGATTTTTCCTGCTTCCAATAAACTGGAACCCGCCAACTGTCAAACACTTCGTTTTGACGTTTGGCGGGTTCCTTTTCTTATCCTGCTTCGACCAACTGTAGTTTTCCATCTTCCACCACAGCCTGCAAGTGCAGATCCCCCTGTGCCGTCAGCATCCGTCTGGCTGCGGGGGTCTCGATCTCACTGCGTATCTTCCTCCGCAGATCTCTCGCACCTCCCTGCCCCTTTGCACACTGCTCCGCCAGCCAGCGCACGGCATCATCCCCGGCGCTAAGGCGGATACCTGCACCCCGGGCACGGGTGGCCGTCTGTTCCAGCTCCTTTCGGGCGATGGCCTGCAAGGTCTGCGCCGAAAGAGGCTGAAAAGTCGCTACGCAATCCAGCCGTCCCAGAAACTCCGGGCTGAAGAATTCCCGCAAAGCCTTTTCCGCCTGTGAAATCCCCTCCTTGCCCTCAAAGCCCATCTGTCCCAGTCCCTTGCTTCCACTGCCCAGATTGGAGGTCATGACGATGATGGTATTGCGGAAGTCCACATGGCGACCCATGGAGTCCGTCAGCACCCCATCCTCCAAAACCTGAAGCAAAATAGAAGTCACATCCCGATGTGCCTTCTCCAGTTCATCCAGCAGGACCACACAATAGGGACGACGGCGCACCTTTTCCGTCAGCTCGCCACCCTCTCCATGACCTATATAGCCGGGAGGCGCACCCAGAAGCCGGGAGACGGCGTGCTGTTCCATATACTCGGACATATCCAGCCGGACAAGGGCGTCCCGACTGCCGTAGACACAGTCGGCCAGTGCCTTGCACAAGGCGGTCTTTCCAACGCCTGTAGGCCCTAAAAACAGTAGCGATGCCACAGGCCTTGCGCTGTCCGCCAGACCCATTCTGCCACGGCAGACAGCAGAGGCCACCAGCCTTGTGGCCTCCTCCTGCCCCATGACCTGCTTTTGCAGGTCTTCCTCCAGATGCGCCAGCCGTTCTCGGTCGGACTGACTGATGCGTCCCACGGGGATACCTGTCCGCTGGGCTACCGCCGCGGCAATATCCTCCCGCTCCACGCTCTTTCTGGCAAACAATCCCCGTTGCTGACGCAGAAGCTGTTGGAGCTTATCCCGGAGAGAAGCCGCCTGCTCAAAGCGGTTTTCCTGCACAGCCAGAGAGAGCTCCCGGGTGAGATTTTGCCGGTGTTCCTCTCCCCCCAGCTCATTACGCATCCTGTTTCTGCTTCTGGCGGCAGCCTCGTCCAGAAGATCCACCGCCTTATCCGGCAGAAAATGGTCGGTGAGATACCGACAGCTCAGCTCCACTGCCGCCTCCAGCGCCTCCTGACTGATTCGGATCTGATGATGCCGTTCCAGACCGGGGCGAAGCCCCTCCAGCATGAGCAAAGCATCGGCTTTGGAGGGCTCTCTGACCATCACCGGGCGAAACCGCCGTTCCAGTGCCGCATCCTTTTCAATATGCTTGCGGTATTCTTCCAGTGTAGTCGCGCCGATGAGCTGGATCTCCCCACGACCAAGAGCCGGTTTCAGAAGATTAGCCGCATCGATGGCTCCTTCGGCAGAGCCTGCACCCACCAAGGTGTGCATCTCATCCACAAAGAGGATGATATTTCCGCTGCGCCGTACCTCCAGCAGAATATCCCGTACCCGTTCCTCAAATTCACCTCTGTACTTTGTTCCCGCCAGAACGCTGGCCAGATTGACCGAGAGAAGCCGTTTGCCCTGCAACAGTTCCGGAACTTTCCCTCCGGCGATTCGCTGCGCCAGTCCCTCTACGATGGCGGTCTTGCCCACGCCGGGCTCGCCGATCAAAGCGGGATTATTTTTATTCTTCCGGCATAGGATTCCCATGACCGTTTCGATTTCCTCGTCCCGACCGATGACCGGCTCGGTGTTGACGGATGATGCCACCATATCCTCGCAGAATTGTTCCAGTAAGCGCATATTGACTCCCCTTTCCTCCGGGCGGTAACTGCTCCCGCCGGATCGGAGCAGATCGATCAGCTCCGAAAATGCCAATTCCGGGTCTGTACCGTTTTCCCGAAGCAGGCGCACAGCCATGGTCTGTTCTCTCCGCAGTAAAGCCAGCAGAAGATGCTCCGGCAAAACCTGTCCAGCCTGCAGGCGTTCCGCCTCCCGGGTGGCCTCCTGCAGGGTCTGACGAGCCCCGGTCGTAAGTCCCTGAAGCAGTGGCGCACCGGGCTGTCCACTTCCCCGTTCACGGCGAAGCACCGCCCGCCAGCCTTCGGCTTCCCATCCGCAACAGCGCAGAAACCACCCTGCCTCTGTGCCCTGCCCGGTCAGCAGAGCCAGAAGCAGATGCTCACTGCCCACTTGCGCATGACCCAGTCTGACCGCTTCCAGACGAGCCTGCCCCAATGTCCGTTCTGTTTCCGGACTCAGCTCCAGCTTTGCCAATCTCCCACCCCGCTTTCGCAGATTCAGTGTTCCCCCAAGCCGGTAATTTATACCAGTCATCCCATCTGCAAAATCCCTCGAAAAACAATATTCCCCATTGCTTTTTCTCGAAAACATGCTAAAATGGACAAGTAAACTATTATGGAGGTGTTTCCTGTATGGCATACGTGATTTCCGACGCTTGCGTCAGCTGTGGCGTTTGTGCCGATGCTTGCCCCCTGGGTTGCATCAGCGAAGGCGATGGCAAGTACGTCATCGATGCCGATGCTTGTGTCGATTGTGGCACCTGCGCCGGCGAATGCCCCAACGAAGCCATTTCCGAGGGCTGATCAGTACACAACAAAAAGCCTGTGCATGGCGCACAGGCTTTTTGTATCAGGAGAACACGATGTTTGAAGAAACACTTTGGAACGGCGTGCGTCTGCTTCAGCCGGAAGATCAGTTCCGTCTGGGCACAGACAGTGTCGCCTGCGCCGCCTTTGCCCGGTTTCCCAAGGGCGCATCCATCGCGGATCTTGGCTGTGGCAGTGGCGCGCTGGCGCTTATGCTTCTGGCCAGCGACCCCACCTGCCATGTCACAGGCATTGAACTGCAGGAGGACGCCGTAAAGACTGCCATGGAAAATGCCCGGATAAATGGGGTAAACTTTAGGGTATTACAGGGCGATCTGCGGGAGATCCGCACCCTTTTGCCTGCAGGAAGTATGGATGCCTGTATCGCCAACCCGCCCTACTTTCCTCCCGGCAGCGGACAGACCGCCAAGGGCGCTTTGGGACAAGCCCGCAGCGAAGCCACCTGCACCCTCAGTCAGCTGACTGAGGCGGCGGCATGGCTTTTGCCCACAGGAGGAAGGTTTGCCCTTGTCCACCGTCCCGAACGACTGGCAGACCTTGTTTGGGAGCTTCGCCGTCATCAATTGGAGCCCAAGCGTCTGCAATTGGTGCGCCACAGCATAAACAGCCCGGTCAGTCTGGTACTTCTGGAAGCCCGCAAGGGCGGAAAGCCGGGACTACGCTGGGAGCAGGAACTGATTTTGCACCATCCCGACGGCTCGCCTACGGCACAGGCAGACGCCATCTATCACCGAGCGCCTCGAAAGGAGTGACCTTATGGCCGGTATGCTTTACCTTGTCCCCACCCCCATTGGCAATCTGGGGGATATTTCCCAACGCTGTCGTCAGACCTTGGAACAGGCGGATTTTATTGCCGCGGAGGATACCCGGGTATCCCTGAAGCTCCTGAATCATCTGGGAATCAAAAAGCCTCTGGTCAGCTATTACGAGCACAATCGGGCGGAAAGCGGGCAGAAAATTCTCCAGCGCATCCTCTCCGGAGAGACTTGCGCTCTGGTGTCCGATGCCGGCTCGCCGGCCATTTCCGACCCCGGCGAAGACCTTGTGGCGCTGTGCGCGGAGCACGGGGTAGTCGTCAGTGCCATTCCCGGCCCTTGCGCCGTCATTACCGCACTGAGTATGTCCGGTCTGCCCACAGGCCGTTTCACCTTTGAGGGCTTTTTGTCCACCAACAAAAAAAGTCGGCAGGAGCACCTGCAAAGCCTTTTGACGGAACAGCGCACCATGGTGTTCTACGAAGCACCCCACAAGCTCCCCGCCACACTGGAGGACCTTTGCTCTGCCTTTGGCGCAGACCGGCGCATCAGCCTGTGCCGAGAGCTGACCAAGCTCCATGAGGAGGTCATCCGCACCACGCTTTCCGGCGCGCTGGCGTATTACAAGGAGCTGTCCCCTCGGGGTGAATACGTTCTGGTGGTGGAGGGTGCTGTCCCGCCGCCTGCCACAGAGCTGTCTTTGGACGATGCTCTGCTTTTGGTAGAGGAAAAACTGGCGCAGGGCCTCAGCCGTAAGGACGCCGTCAAGCAGGTGGCGCAGGAAACGGGCTTTCCCAAAAACGCCCTGTATGACGCCTCAGTGAAGCAATAAAAAACGTGGAAGACAATGTCTTCCGCGTTTTTCCATATTGTCAATTTTTGACCTTATTACCGATATGAAACTTTCCTTTCATACTTCAAAATTTCTCACAGACTATGGTCACCAGGAAACCCCATCAGTCAACATGGTTGCAGCAAAAGACTTAAACTTAGGTTGTGCGGAGATGTTCTCCAATTCAAAAGTAAGAGCCAATTCTGCTGTAGGGAACAAATCGGTTTCAGAGCCGTCAAGAAGTGTCTGTCTGATGGCATCCTCTTCCTCCTGAGAATACAGATAGTTCATGGCACGATAACAGGTGGCATAAACAGTATACGTTTGATCGTCGAGCGTTTCGATAGAGTTAAGCAAATAAAAAGCTTGCTCTTTGAGGCTATCGGGGTAGGCAATGTATAGCTGGTTGTCCACATCATAGTCCCACTGCTTATGATGGCTACGATGTTGCTGGGCTTCCACGCCGAAGTAGTTATGGATGGTTTCCTCTACATATGCTCTGGTCATCTTACCTTTCTCTTCACCCCAGTTATCCAGGTTGATGGCAAAACACCAGTAGAGGTATTCACCGGCATCTTTGGGTGCGCCTTCTTCAATGGTGAACTGAGGCATATAGTCCAAGCGGTAATCTCGGGCAAAGTCAAAAAACCAATTCTGCTGTTCATGAAGACTTAGTTCCACCAATGTGGACTGCAAGTTGTCCTCATGCTCAACTCCAGTATGCGTGGGCTCGGTTTTCTTCGTTGAATTTACAGGGCATTTCGTCAGCACCAAAAAGACGCACACAGCCAACAGACAGGCCACTGCCACAACGGTCCATTTTATCAAATGCCGATGTTCAACAAACTTTAGGGGTAATTTCATATTTATTTCCTCTTCTGTTAAACAGAAATCTTCGCCAGTTTACTCTGATCAAAACAACTTCACAAGCCGAATTGCAGCTCATCCGGTTTATCTTAAAATGTGACCACTTCTTCCTCCGCAGGCTCTGCGGGGGTAACAGACACCGCCGTCAGCACCGGGCCAATGCCCCGGTAGACAGCATGGTACTGCACAGATATTCTCGCCTTTACCGTCACCCAGCTTTTGGGTTTCAGCTGTTCCGCACCCTTGTATTTACAGGGAAGTCCCATAAAGGTAATATCGTCGGCACAGCAGGTCATGACAAACCGTCCCGGGGCAAACATTCCGTTTTTCTCCCGGCGAAGCATGGCCACCTGCGCCTTGAAGGTCACAGTCTTTTTGTCATATTTGTCCGGCTCTTCCGTCATATCCCGGTAAAACAGGGCATAATCCTCGTCATTTATCTCAATTTCCGGGGCATTGATGTCAAAGGGCAGAGAGTCCTCAATATCGTCAAATTGGGTCGCGCCATCGGCAAAATCATAGACAATATCGATTCTGCGATTGACCGCCCGTGCCAGTTTATGGAAGGGCATAATGTCCGCTCCTACAGGCACACGGTTAAACACCACCATCTCCGCACCGGAGAGCTTGTCCACCACCAGTGAGCGCAGATTGGCGTTGTAGCTGAGGATGGTCGTGGCATCGGCAAACATGACCTCCTGCGCCAGTTGCCAGTCCTCGGGCATTTTTTCATAAAAATCCCCTGCCGGACGCATACCGTTCAGCTCCGCCACCACCCGTCTGGCGTGGTGCTTTTTTGCCAGTTCATCCAGAAGCTCCGGGGTCAGGGCATCTACATCCTCCACCACTTCTTGGTACACGCACTTATGGGGATAGGACGAGCTGTCATACTCCTCCTCTCCCTCCTCCATGACCAGAAGTAAGGTGCGTTCTCCGGCATTAAAGCGGGGGTCTTCCAGAGTTTCCTGAATAAATTTTGTCTTTCCGGATTCCAAAAATCCCGTAAAACCATACACAGGAATGGGCATACTTTCCCCTCCGTTTATACGCCGAAGCGTCCGCGCAGGCTCTCTTCACAGATTCCCGCTCCGATAACACACAGCCGTCCCGTCACACCGGCACTGCCCCGGCGGACATCGGCCTCACCGGGCACATAGTCGAAGTGGATCCAGTCGCCGTCATAGGCGGGAACGATACCCTTTGCCCGGAGGACTGTGCCGAATTTATCCTCATCAAACTCCGCAAGAATGGCGCGGATCTCCGCTTCCGTGAACTTTTTCGCCGTTTCCACGCCCCAGCTGGTAAACACCTCGTCGGCATGGTGGTGATGATGGTCATGGTCATGTCCACAGCCACAGTCGTGGTCGTGGTGATGATGCTCGTGATGCGCACAGTCGCAGTGCTCATCATGATGGTGATGATGCTCATGGCAGTCGCAATGCTCATCATGGTGATGATGGTGCTCATGGCAGTCGCAATGTTCATCATGATGATGGTGATGATGGTGGTGATGGTCGTGCTCCAGCTCATGAAGCATGGTATTGCCCTGCTCCATAGCCTCCAAAATCTGGTGACCGGTCAGCTGATCCCAAGGCGTTGTGACGATGACTGCCTCGGGATTCTTGCCCCGAAGCAGTTCCACGCAATCGTGGAGTTTTTCTTCGGAAATGCTGTCGGTACGGCTGAGAATCACCGTCCCGGCAGTCTGCACCTGATCGTTGTAGAACTCGCCGAAGTTCTTCATATACATCTTGCACTTGCTTGCATCGGCTACCGTGACCGTGCTGCCCAGCTTGACCGTATCGCCGACCACCTTTTCCACGGCGGCCTTGACATCGCTGAGCTTGCCCACGCCGGAAGGCTCGATGAGGATTCGGTCAGGAGCATACTGGCTGATGACCTGCTCCAGAGCCTTGCCGAAATCGCCTACCAGACTGCAACAGATACAGCCGGAGTTCATTTCCGTGATCTCAATGCCCGCGTCCTGTAAAAATCCGCCGTCAATGCCGATCTCACCGAACTCGTTTTCAATGAGCACCAGTTTTTCTCCTGCATAGGCTTCCTGGATCACCTTTTTGATCAGAGTGGTTTTGCCCGCTCCAAGAAAGCCGGAGTAAATATCGATCTTTGTCATTTGTGTTTGCACCTTCGTTTCCAAAAAGTACCTGTATTATACCACATTCAGCCCAAAATGCAACGCATCCGGTCAAATCTCTGCCCGCACGGCGATCAGCTGAGCGGCGATGGAAATGGCGATCTCCGCCGGAGTCTGTGCGCCAATGGAAAGTCCCACAGGAGATACGATCGTCCCGATCTCCTCTTTGGAGTACCCATATTCTTCCTCCAGAGCACGGCGCACTGCCTCCCCTTTTGCCCGGCTGCCGATCATGCCGTTATAACGGGGATGTCTGCCCAACACCTGCGCCTCCACCACCGTATCGAAGGCATGACCCCGGGTCAGGACGCAGACATAGTCCTCCTGACCGATGGACACCGCATCCTCCAGATGAGCCAGATCCACACACAAAACAGCCTCCGCAGTGGGGAAATACTGCTTATGGGCAAATTCCGGGCGGTCATCCAGCACCACACACCGAAAGCCCAGATGGCTCAAAACAGGCTCAAGCTCCCGGGACACATGACCTGCCCCAAAGATATAGACCCGTCCTCCTGTACTCACCTGCTCCACATACAGTTCCCGTTCCTCTTCCCGGACAAGCTGGGGCTTTTGCTTGAGATAAGGTCTCAGCCAGTGGGGCGCATCCTCCCGGGTATAGAGGCTCAGTCCCCCATTCTGCCAAAGCTTGGACACCAGCCAGAACGCCTCTCCCTGTCGAAAAAGCTCCAAAGCCCGTGACACCACCGGGAGAGCTTCCCCGGAGGCGGAAAGATACTGAAAATAAAGATGTACTTCTCCCCCGCAGATCATGCCTAAATTTTCCACATCTGTGCGGTTGAGAGAAAAATCCCGACTATGGGAACTCTGGGTCGTCATCACCTCACCGGCGATCTCGATCGCCCGGTGCTCCACCGCGCCACCGCCGATCGTCCCGCCCAGATAACCTTTCGCACCCACCAGCATCCGCGCGCCTGCCCCCCGGGGGGTCGCGCCGGTAGCCGCGGTGACGGTGACCAGCACCAGAGGCTCGCCTGCCTGCAACTGTTTTTCCATAAGGGCAAGAAGCTCCCTCATGCCCATTCCTCCTTTTACCCTAACAATGCAGAAAAGACAGACTTGTTCCCGTCTGTCTTTTCTGCTCCTTCCCCATGGGGAAGTGATGTTTTTCTTAATAATTCTTTGCCCGCAGTTCAAAGTACGCCTGAGGATGGGCGCAGACAGGGCAGACCTCGGGAGCCTGCTCACCGGTGTGGATATGACCGCAGTTCCGGCACTTCCAGACCTGCTCGTCCTCGCGGGCAAACACCTTGCCGTCTTTGATATTCTCAACCAGCTTGCGATAGCGCTCCTCATGCTCCTTTTCCACAGCGGCCACGCCTTCCATCATGACGGCGATCGCCTCGAAGCCCTCTTCCCGGGCATCCTTGGCAAACTGAGCATACATATCGGTCCATTCGTAATTTTCACCGGCAGCGGCATCCAGCAGATTGGCCACAGTATCGGGCACAGCACCACCATGGAGGAGTTTAAACCACAGCTTGGCATGCTCCTTTTCGTTGTCGGAGGTCTCCTGGAACAGAGCGGCGATCTGCTCATAACCATCCTTCTTGGCGCGGGAAGCATAGTAACCGTACTTCACCCGAGCCTGCGTTTCGCCGGCAAAGGCGGCCATCAAATTCTTTTCAGTCTTTGTTCCTTTGAGATTCATAGTAAGCTCCTTTCAAAATAAGAATTATTCTTGTTTTATTATACCAGAGAACTTCTATTTTTCAACCGGGAAAACCAACAAGATTTCCCAATAGTTATTGTAGATTTTATCCAATTTCTTCCCGAATATTCTCTACAATATCCCCCAGAACATAAAGTGAGCCGTAAGCCAGCACCACACCGTCCCGACCTGCCCGTTCTCTGGCCAGCTGAACACCCTCTGCCACGGTCTCGCAGGCAGTTACCGGCTTGCCGAAACGTTCCAGATAAGTCTTCAGGTCACCGGCGGACAATGCCCGGGGATTGGGAGGCGTGATGGTGATAAACTCCGAAGCAAAGGCAGACATATCGGCATACATTTCATGGTAGTCCTTATCCCCCAGAACGCCTGTAAGGATCGTCAGCCGTCTGCCACCGAGATAGTCCCGGACATTTTTGACCAGGGCCTCGATACACTGGGGATTGTGCCCGCCGTCCACAATAAACAGAGGATTTCGGGATACCACCTCAAAGCGTCCCGGCCAGCTGACCGTAGCCAGTCCCCGCCGGATGGCCTGCTGGGAAATATTCCAACCGGTCTGCTTCAGTACCTCCATGAGGGTCAGGACAACGCCGGCGTTTTTCAGCTGGTGATCTCCAAGCAGAGGCAGTTCCAGAGCCTCGTATCCGCCCCAGTCAAAGACCTGCCCCTCCAGAGAGGCAGAACGCAGACGGATAGAATCAAAATCCGCCCTTGTCCACTGTGCGTCTACTTCCTGACAGCGGGCTTCAAACACCGCCTCCACGGCCTCCGGCTCCCGATAGGTGACGCACTGACAGCCGGTCTTGATAATCTTGGACTTGGTCTCGGCGATTTTTTCCAACGTATCTCCCAGCAGTTCCGTATGATCCAGACCGATATTGGTCAATACCGCTGCCACAGGAGGATCGATGACGTTGGTGGAATCAAATTCTCCCCCAAGTCCCACTTCCAGACACACCACATCGCAGTGATGGCGTTTGAAATAGACAAAGGCCATGCAGGTCACCAACTCAAACTCTGAGGGCTGGCTTTCCATGGACAGAGCCAGCGGTTTCAGTTGTTCCACCAGCTCCACCACTTCGGCATCGGAGATACATTCTCCGTTCACCTGCATCCGTTCATTGAAGCGGAAGATATACGGAGAGGTATACAGTCCCACTGTATAGCCCGCCTGACGCAGGATGGACGCGGACATGGAGGCCGTTGAGCCCTTGCCGTTGGTGCCTGCAATATGGATAAATTTCAAGTCTTTCTGGGGGTTACCCAGTTTTTCCAGCAGTTCCACTGTGCGACCAAGGCCAAAAGTCCCGCCGTTCCAGTAGTTGCTGTGGATATATTCCAGAGCCTGTTCAATGGTCATATTCATGCTTCTTTCTTTGTTTTCCGCGTCACAGGAGGCCAGACTCCCATATGCCGGAAGATATTCGCCCGGAACAACAATCCCAAAAGTATGCCATCCACGATCCACGTTACGGCAAACTGGACAGACCGGGTAGACAGGAAGAACAAAAATCCCTTTCCCGACACATAGCCCAACGCCCAGCTCTGATACAGCACAGAGCCCAAGATCACTGCGGGCGCCATGGTCACAAACAGACGGAACAAGGTGACCTTATTCTTCAGCCAGGGCTGAAACAGTCCGCCACAGACGCCGTAGAGAATAGGCGGGATACAAAACAGCGGGTTGTATCCGAAACCGGAAAACAGACAGCCCACCAGATCGGACACAAAGCCCACCAATCCGCCTGCCACAGGACCAAACAGGATACCTGCCAGAACGGTCGGGACAGCCTCAATGGAAAAGCGGGTAAATTCGTTGGGCATGGGCACGATCATCCGTGCCAGAACCACCTGTAACGCGGCAAGCAATGCGCAATAGGTCAGGGTCTTGGTGGTCATGCTCATGGTTTTTTTGCCGGAGATCACGGCTGTTTGGATGTTTTTAGACATAAAAAAGCCTCCAATCTGATTTTGGAGGAGGTTGGATGATATTCTATTTCAAACGCACCAAGCTCAAAGATAATCTGAGCTTCTAACTTAGGCGGTTGCGAAACCAGCATCGCGGAGAAACTCCTTCGCCCGGTGGCAACCTCCCATCCAGCCGGTACTTGACGCGCTGATCTCTACTCCCTACAGTACGTATACACACATTGTAGCGGTTTTTCGCAAAAAATCAAGTATAATTTTATCGATTGGCAAAATTTTAGGAGGACAGCATAAACGCCGTCCTCCTTTTTCTTAACTTTCCTTGGGTGTTTGTTCCCGTTTGCGCAGATCCTGGGAGAGCAGGGCGTAGATCAGAGCAAACAGCGGAATGGCCAGAAGCATACCGAAAATACCGCCGATATTACCGCCGATGACCAGAGCCGCAAAGATCCAGATGGGTGGCAGACCCACGGCATTGCCCACCACATGGGGGTAGATCAGCCGGTTGTCCACCTGCTGCAAAACCAAAAATGCCACCAGGAAGATCAGTGCATCCTTGACCGACACCATCAGTAGCAAAAACACACCGATGGCTCCGCCCAAAAACGCGCCGACCACCGGCACAAGAGCGGTAAAGGCCACCAGAATACCGATCAGCAGGGCGTAATCGATGCCGAAGATAATCAGCGTTACAGACACCATAGTGCCAAGAATCACCGCGTCCAGACACTGACCAGAGATAAAACTGCTATAGATCTCGTTCATGCTGTAAACCACATGCTGGATATGCTCATGGGTAGCAGGCTTGAGATAGGCCTTGGACAGTCGACCCAGATCCTTGTCCAGCTTTTCCTTCTGCATCAGGATATAGAAGGAGAAGAACAGACCGATCAGGAAATCCAGAATGGACATGACCGCACCGCCGACAAAGCTGCCGGAGGAGGACAGTACCTGCTGAATCAGACCGCTTTGGAACAGGGTTTCCGCCAGACCGGCCACATCCAGATTGTTCCAGCCGGCAAACCAGTGCTCAGGCATCCCCAGACGGTGGACACAGAAATCCACCAGATCCCGGATCATCCCCGGAAGCTTTTCCATCAGCAGTGCGCCACTGGCCTTGATCTCGGGAATCAGCCCAGCCACCAGTCCGCCTACCACCGCGCAGAGGATCAGCAGGGACAGGGTGATGGTCACCACCCGACGGAAAACAAGATTTTTAAACGGACCAAAGGTCAAAAACCGTTCCAGAAAACGGATGATCAGATTCAGGATAAAGGCGATGGCGCAACCATAAAGCAGAGGCGCAATAACGCTGAGCAACATTCCCGCTCCACGCTTGACCGCTTCAAAATTCTGCAGCCCGAAGAAAAACAGAATAATGCCCAGCAGACCACCTAAAAACCGCTTACTGCTTTTATCCATGGATACACCCCCAATTCATCTTTTCTTTTAGTATAAAGACGGAATATGAACAAAATATGAATAAACTCAAAAAATGAGGGTCGAATTACTCAACCCTCATTTTTCATCTCTTAGTTACCGAAATAATTGAAGGGGAACTGGAAGTAATAATAGGGATCAAAGCTGTCTGTTCCGGGGGTCTGCTGGGGCGTTGTCTGCTGTTCCTGCTGTCCCTCCACAGCTTCCACCTGGGCGTCCAGCACTTCCTGACTGGGCTTTTCGTCCAGGGTCACGGTCACGGTTTTTTCCGCACCGGCACGGAAGATCTTCAGTTCCACCGTATCACCGGCCTTGTTCTTTTTCAGTGCCGCCTTCAAGGCAGTGTGGTTGGTCACCCGCTGGCCTTCATACTCCAGAATGATGTCTCCCACCTGAATACCGCCCTTTTCGGCACAACTACCCTCGTTGACCCCCTCTACCCGGGGACCCAGAGGCAGACCGTAGTAGGAAGCGGCATCGGAGGTCAGACTGCGCAGGGTCACGCCCAGATAGGCCTCGCCCTTGACATAGCCATGCTCTGCCAGATCATAGGCCACCCGCAGAGCCGTATTGATGGGAATGGCAAAGCCCAGACCCTCAATGGTCGTGCCGGAGGAGGTAGCGCCGGAATATTTTGCCGTAGTGACGCCGATGACATTGCCGTCCATATCAAACAAAGGTCCTCCGGAGTTGCCGGAATTGATGGCGGCATTGGTCTGGAGCATATTCTGGGGATTGCCGTCGGTATTGATCTCCCGATCCAGTGCCGAGAGGATGCCGTTGGTCATGGTAAAGGTCAGCTCACCCAGAGGGTTGCCGATGGCCACCACTTCTTCACCCACCACCAGAGAATCGGAATCGCCCACATTGACCGCAGGCAGATCTGTGGCTTCCACTTTCAAAACAGCAATATCATAGCCGGTGTCCGCTCCCACCAGAGTGGCCTGCAGACTTTCTCCACTATACAGAGCTACCTTGATGGTATCCGCCCCACTGACCACATGGGCATTGGTAATGATATAGCCGTCTGCCGAGAGGATGAAGCCGGAGCCTGCACTGGCAGCCACCGCCTCCTGTCCGAAAGCGTTGGTGGTCGTTTCCGTGGTAATACCCACCACGGAAGATACGGTGTCCTGATAGACATCAGCAGGACTCAGGCTCTTGCCGGTATTCTGGCTGGGCAAGGTTTTGGGCAGCTGATGGACCTGCAGGGTATAGTCAGGTCCTGCCTCCACCACAGTCTGCGTAGTTCTTTCTCCCATGGAATCGATCATAGAGGTCAGAACAGAGCCGCCCACACTGCCCAACAGAGCAACAGCCAGCACAAGAATGACCAGCCAGACCTTCTTTCCCTTTTTTTCTTTTTTGGGCGTTTCCGGAGCCCCGCCAACAGGCTCATTTACAGGCTCAAAGGAATATCCGCCGGAGTAGTTTTCTTCCATAAGGCATTGCTCCTTGTTTCAAGTTTAAGGTCATGGTAGCGAAAAAATATGTCAAAACTGTGACGAGAGATAAAACAGACTTTGAATTTCTGTCTTTAAAATCAGGCTTCCTGCGGTGCATTTACCAGCAGATTGGCCACCCGGCGCAGAGATAACCGCCGACGCATATAGGGATGATACCGGAAGCTCTTTTCCACAAATTCCCGGCTCTTGCCGATCTCCTCTATGGTCGTCTTACAGCCGGCCTGCTTCATGGCAGACAAACAGGTGTCATAGTCCGGCACAGACCGAATAATTTCTACAATGTCAGGCCACAGCCGTTCCACCTCTTTGGGGTCGATGGGATCGGTGATGGTATCGGGGGTATTGAGCCGGTGCACATCCTCCGCCAGCTGGCCATAGGCTTCGTAGATAGCTGTCCAGTCGTTTTCCTCTTTCCGGGCAGTGACCGCGGGGAGTTTTGCCAACTCTCCATAGTACCGGAGCATCATCAAGGTGGCTACACCCACATCTTCTCCGTGATAATTGGGAAGCTTCCCCTCCAACAGCTCCATGCACTCCCAGTAATGCGCCAGAATATGCTCTGTGCCCGAGCCGGGACGGGAGGTCATGGTAAAGCTCATGGCGATGCCGGTCATAAGCAGAGATTCAAACACCGCACCGGCAGCTTCCTCATCAGCCAGTGTGACCTTATCCGCCATGGACATGAGCCGGTCTGTGGCAAAACGGGTAAGATCTGCCACCCGCTCACAATAGTGTTCCCCGGTGAGCAGATGTGATACCTGCCAATCGATCAGGGCAATATACTTGCTGACCATATCTCCAAAACCGGCGGATTTCAGCTCTGTCGGAGCATTGGCTAAGATTCTTGTGTCGGCGATAATGACCTCGGGGCATTTGGCCGGATGGGTGGTCTTGAAATTGCCGTCCACGATCGGGGCGGAATAGGAAGCAAAGCCGTCCATACTGGGTGCTGTGGCAAACAGGCAAAGGGGCTTATTTTGGCGGGCACAGGCCAGCCGGGCAGGATCGTGAACAGAGCCCGTTCCCACTGCCAGCACGCCGTCCACCCGGTCAAAGTAGCGCTCTACCAGCCGGACATCGTCCATGGTGGCTACCCGCAGGCTATCGTAAATATGTAAGGTCACAGAAAACCCAGAAAGGCTCTCCAGTATCCCCGCAGACGCATTTAGGGTATTCTTATCCGCCACCAGCAGAAGCTTTTTGGGGAAGGCATTTTCCTCCAGAATACGCCCCACCTGGGTCACCAAACCACTGCCTACCCGAATATCCCGGATGTCACAGCGGTGCTCAATCCCGCAGGTGCAGGAGCGGTACATATCGATCAATTGACGAAAATCAGTCATGAAATCAGCTTCCCTTCTATATGGTTAATACCATATCATAATCCCAAACAATAGGCAAGTGGCGTTTTCCTTTCTGTTTTTGCAAGTTCTTCTTGCAAAATATTCAATTCATTTTGTCGTTCTTGCATTATTTCTGGCATATTTGCTTATTTATGAAATTTCTTTTCTTTTATGTTGCATTTTCGTTGGGAATTGTGTAAGATAGATTTAACTTATCCCCCGCGGCAAGGAGGTATCCCCATGTTCCATGAACATACTCAGGATTATATGCACCAGCTGAAAACCATTCTGGACGATCAGCTTGTTCCCCAGAATTTACAAGACCCCAATATCCACCGGGGTCTAAGAAACTCCGACGGCACAGGTGTGCTCATCGGCGTGACCAATATCGGCTCTGTTCAGGGCTACTATATGGAAGACGGTCAGCGGATGCCTATGCCCGGCAAACTCTACTATCGGGGCATCAGCGTGGAGGATATTGTGGAATCCCACCGAAAAAACAACACCTTCGGCTTTACGGAAGTGGTCTTTCTCCTGCTGACCGGGCGACTGCCCAAGGCCGGAGAACTGGCGGAATTTTCTTCCATGCTGGCACAGGCCCGTCAGCTCCCCAAAGGCTTCGTGGAGGATATGATCCTCCGTGCGCCCAGCCATGACGTCATGAACAAGCTCTCCCGAAGTGTGCTGGCTCTGTATTCCTATGATGACACCCCCGATGACCTGTCGGCGGAAAATCTCATGCGCCAGTCCATCGAGCTGGTGGCACGCTTTCCCACCATCGTAGCCAATGCCTACGCCACCAAACGCCACTATTTTGACCACGAATCCCTGTATATCCACAACTCCAACCCGGAGCTGTCCGTGGCGGAGGACTTCCTGCGGATGCTCCGCAAGGACAACAGCTTCACCGCCGAGGAAGCCCACCTGCTGGATCTGATGCTCATGCTCCACGCAGAGCACGGTGGCGGTAACAACTCCACCTATGTCTGCCGTGCCATGTCCTCCAGCAACACCGATACCTACAGCGCCATTGCCGGTGCAGTAGGCTCTCTCAAAGGTCCTCTCCACGGTGGCGCAAACGCCAAGGTCATGGCCATGTTCCGGGATGTGCAGGCTCACGTGAAAGACCACAAGGACGATGATGAGGTCACCGCCTATCTGACCAAGATCCTCCGCAAGGAAGCCAATGACCGCAGTGGTAAAATCTACGGTCTGGGTCACGCCGTGTATACCATGTCCGACCCCCGGTGCGAGCTGATGAAAAAGTATTCCATGGCCGTTGCGGAAAAGGCCGGACGGCGGGAAGACATGGAGCTGATGATGAAGATCGAACAGTGCGGTATTCCCCTGCTCACCGGCTTCAAAAACCTCACCACCCCCATCTGCGCCAATGTGGACCTGTATTCCGGCCTGATCTACAATTTCCTGAATATCCCGCCGGATCTGTTCACGCCCCTGTTTGCCATCGCCCGGATTTCCGGCTGGTGCGCCCACCGGATGGAGGAAGTTCTTTCCTGCAACCGCATCCACCGTCCCGCTTACCGCGCCCGCCAGCTCCGTATACCTTATATCGAAATGGCAGACCGTATTTAAGCAAAAAGATGCTTCCTAAGGAAGCATCTTTTTTATTACTCTTTTAATTTTCGCTTGTTGCCCTTTTCATCCACAATATAGGTGTTATCCAGATGGGCGCAAAGGCTGGCCTTGACGGCATCGATATACTCCCGGCGGAGAACTGCCTGCTCTGCCTTTTCTTCCTCTGTCAGTCCCTCGGCCTTGGATTTTCTGGCCAGAACATTGATACGATCGATCTTACTTTGTTCCATAATACGCTCCTACTGATATTGTTCCAACACAATGGAAATTCTGTCTTTTTTTGTCTTTCCGCCTATCTGCGCCAAAATCAGCTTGCCAAAGCCTCTTGCGGAGATCTTATCCCCCTCCGTCAACAGCTTGTCCGGCTTCAGACAGGGCAAATCGTTGAGGGACACCTTTCCCGCCTCGATCAGCTCTACCGCCTTGCCCCGCGCCATACAAAAACCTGAACCCACGATACTGTCCAGACGCAAAGAGGATACCGTATCCCGAAACTCCCGCACGGAAACCGCAGGCCCAGCCAATTGCTCCAGAGCGATCTGTTCCACACGAAGCTTCGTCCGTCCGGCACTGACCAGATTGTCCAGC
>JAZSAW010000057.1:0-3937 GCA_045602105.1 Candidatus Avilachnospira sp. | reverse complement strand
GGGCTTCAATGCCCTGAGAGGCGTCTACCACCAGCACCGCGCCTTCACACGCGGTCAGGGAGCGGGAGACCTCGTAGTTAAAGTCAACGTGACCGGGGGTGTCGATGAGGTTGAGGACATAGTCCTGCCCGTCATCGGCGGGGTAGTTCAGGCGGACAGCCCGGGCTTTGATGGTAATGCCCCGCTCCCGCTCCAGATCCATATTGTCCAGAATCTGGTCCTCCATCTCCCGCTTGTCGATGGTGTTACATTCCTCCAGCAGACGGTCTGCCAGAGTGGATTTGCCGTGGTCGATATGGGCCACGATGGAAAAATTCCGCAGTTTGGAAAGGTCTGTCATAAAAAACCTCCGGGGGGATTTATAATGCAAAATGCAAAATGCAAAATGCAGAATGTTCGGTCAGCTCACGTAGTTTTCATTGGTCGTGGTCTCGTACTTGCTCTCCTGAGAGAAATATTCATCCAGAACGGCGGCGGCGATCTGACCCAGATTACCGCCCTGTGCGCCGTTTTCCACATAGATGGCGATGGCCACCTGCGGGTCATCGGCGGGGGCGTAGCACACAAAGGAGGCGTTATCCGACTGAGAGCCGTCACCGTGCTGAGCTGTGCCGGTCTTGGCGGCCACAGGGATGGGATAATCGTTCAGGTAGGCCTGAGCTGTACCCTCCACGCCGTTTTGCCTCTTGGTCGCCATGATCATACCGGTGTTGATGCACAGCTTGGTCTCGTCGGAAAGCTCGATGGTGCTGGCCACTGTGGGGGTGCTTTCCACCAGAAGCTCCGAGAAGTCCCAGGAGACCACCCGGCGCAGGAAGGTGGCGTTGTAGCGCACGCCACCATTGGCCAGAGCGGAGGTGTAGCAGGCCATCTGTAAGGGGGTAAAGGCGTTGAGGCTCTGTCCGATGACCGCCTGCAGTTTATCGCCGTCCACCCAGTCCACCTGATCCGTACCGGCAAAGACCTGCGCCTTGGTTTCGGGATTTGCCCGCATACCAATAAGTTCGCCCAGCTCACTGCCGGTGGGCTCGCCCAAGCCCAAAGACTTGGCCACAAAATCCTCGTCCTGGGTGGCTACCTGCAGACCTACCTCGTAGAAATAATAGTTGCAGGAATCCCGCAGGGCTTCCATCATATTGACCCGACCGTGGGTGTGGCCGGTGTTGGTGTAGATATAACAGGCAGGGGCGTAGCCCTCGCCCTCGTATTTCTTGTAAAGACCAAGGTCCGTGACCTCGTAGCCCTTGCCAAAGCCGGAAAATTCCATGGCGGCAATGGCGGTGACCATCTTGTAAATCGAGCCGGGGGCATAGGGCGCAAAGCGGGCGCGGTCCATAAGGGGGGAATAGACCGTGTCGGCGGCAAGCTCCGCGTAGGCCTCAGGGTCTTTGAACACATCCATGGAGTAGGAGGGGTAGCTGACGGAAGCCAGCACCTCGCCGGTCTTGACCTCCTGCACCACCACTGCACCACCCTTGGCGTCCTTGCCCTCCTGCTTACTGCCTACGCCGTTTTCCCGCAGGCTGGTAATGACGCTCTCCAAGGATTTGGCTGCCACAGTCTGCAGATCGATGTCAATGGACAGCTCCACATTCGCGCCGGGCTGCGGGGTCTTGGTGTAGCGCTGTTCCAAAATTTCTCCGTCGGCGGTGACGGTGGTCTTCATCTGACCGTTCTGTCCGTGGAGATACTCCTCAAAGGCCTTTTCCACGCCATCCTTGCCCACCTGGGCGTTCATGGGATAGCCCAGAGCCTTGTAGGTATTTTCGTATTCTTCGGCATCCATATCACGGACAAAGCCCAGCAGATGGGAGGCGTATTCGGTCTTATACTCCCGGACGGTGTCCGTCTGGACGATGACGCCGGGAACATCCAGCTCGATAATGGCGGAAAGCTCCTGGGCGCTGACGTCCTCTGCCAGCACATAGTTTTCCAGAGGCATACCCTTGATGCCCCGGAGCTCCAGCTCATAGCGGACGGCGATGAGCCGGTAGACCTCCTCGTCGGTCAGCCCTTCGGGGATATTGTACTGCTCCATGAGATCCCGCATCAGGGTGGCGGCGGAAATATCCGAGTCCATGGAACGGCTTCGCAGGTATTGCCGGAAGTAGTTCTGCCACTGGACGGAGGTATCGTCCAAGGTATATTCGTAGGGCTTGGTGGGGGACACCGGCAGATGGCTGGTAATTTCAATGCCCAGCTCATCGCAGACCCGCAGAAGCTCCAGAAGTGACTGGTTGGGGGTATCGCCGTTATAGAACACATAACTGATGATGACGATATTGTAGCTGGCGCGGTTACCCACCAGAACTGTGCCATTGCGGTCAAGAATCTGTCCCCGACCGGCTTCAATGGTGGTGTAATAGGAAACGGAATCCGCCTGTTGCAGGGTGGTTTCGTCCACTGTGGACTGGATTTTATACAGACGGACGGTAAACAGTCCCATGACAAGGGCGATCAGCACCATAAAAGCGCCGATACGGTAGCGGGCGCGTCTGTTCAAGCTGTGCCACCTGCCTTTCGGATGAGTTTAGCCGGAAGATAGATAAACGGGCACGCCGGCAAAGACAGCAGAGCGGTCATGGGTGCCCAGCGAAGCAGAGCGCCTTCTGCGCCGCCCAGATAATACTGAAGCAGGAACACTGCCCCCTCATGAATCAGCAGTGCCCCAAAGCACAGAAGCAGGGCGGGAAGAAACCGCCGGGGGAAAAGCACCTGACACAGCCAGCCGGACAGTATGCCACACAGGGTAAACGACAGCATAGCCAGACTGCCGTTGTCCCCGCCGGCCATGTGCCAGAACAGGGCGGTCAGCAGACCGAACAGTCCGCCGGCCTCATGGCCGGTCTGCATGGCGATGCAGACCATGACCATGGGAAGCAGACTGATCTTTACGCCCCAGATCCGCACCCGTCCGAACAGGGTGGTCTGCACCAGCATGACCAGCAGGAAAAACAGGGCGTAGAGTACCCACATGATAAAATTGCGGTATTTTTGATTCATGGAAGCTCCTTACCGGTCGTATTCCTTAATGATAAACACCTGTTCCAGATCGTCCAGATCACAGCTTGCTTTCAACGCGGCAAACTTGGCAACGCCGATCTCGTCCAGCGATACATTGGTGATCTTACCCAGAAGCAGACCTCTGGGATAGAGAGTCGAGCCGGTGGTGACCACCTGATCGTTGTTTTTCAGCACCGCGTCGCTGGACAGGTAGTTCATACGCAAAATTTGCGTGTTCTCGGATTCGTAAGTGCCCTGCACCACGCCGGTGTAGCCGGAGGAGGCGATGGAGGCACTGATCTCCAGCTGTCCGTCCAGAATGGTGGTGACGGTCGCCCAGTTACTGCCCACATCGGTCAGCAGTCCCACCAGCTGACCGTTTTCCGCAATGGCGGCCATGCCGGTCTGCAAGCCGTGGTTCGTGCCTTTGTTGATGGTAAAGGTACTGCGCCATGTGGAGGCGTCCCACGCGATCAGATAGGCGGGCTCAAGAACGTAGTCATCGTGGGTCTCCACGATGCCCAGCGCCAGCGCGTACCGCTGATTTTCCCGCTGAAGCTCCTCAGCGGTGCGGATGTCCTTTTCCATTTCGGCGATCTGCTGTTTCAGCTCTTCATTTTCTGCCGCCAGCGCCTCATAAGAGAAGATATAGTTATACAGGCGCAGAGCCTGCCGGTCAATGGAGGCCACGGCGGAGCGCAGAGGCGAAAGAAGCGTCCCTACGATATTCTGCCCCGGGGTAGTCGCGCCGGAGACTGCCACAATGACCGTGGTCAAAATGGCCAGCGTCACCGCGGCAATGAGAAGTGCTTTTATTCTGGAAGTAAAGAGTTTCTGTTTCATGGTTGTATCGTCCCCAAAACCGTCACGCCCTGCCTGCGCAGACCCTTGACCAGGGCGCACAGAGGCAGTCCCATGACGTTGTAATAATCTC
>JAZSAW010000056.1:0-5856 GCA_045602105.1 Candidatus Avilachnospira sp. | reverse complement strand
CTGGAGGATCTGTGCGTGTCCCGCACCAGCTTCACCTGGGGCGTGCCGGTGGATTTTGACCCCGGTCATGTGGTCTATGTCTGGGTGGACGCCCTGTTCAACTATACCACGGCTCTGGGCTTCCTCAATGATAAGTATGATGATTACAAGGACTTCTGGCCTGCCGATGTCCACTTCGTGGGCAAAGAGATCGTCCGCTTCCATTCCATCATCTGGCCTGCCATGCTCATGAGCATGGAGATGCCTCTGCCCAAGAAGGTCTACGGTCACGGCTGGCTTCTGCTGGACGGTGGCAAGATGTCCAAATCCAAGGGCAACGTGGTCGATCCCTACCTGCTGACTCAGCGGTACGGCGTGGACGCTCTGCGCTTCTTCCTCATGCGCTCGTTCCCCTTTGGCGCAGACGGCAACTTCTCCAACGAACTGCTGATCTCCACCATCAACACCGACCTTGCCAATGATCTGGGCAATCTGGTCAGCCGGACAGTGGCCATGGTGCAGAAGTACTTTGGCGGTACTCTGCCCGCAGAGCAGGTGGCTGACGAAGCTCTGGACGCCGAACTCATCGCCATGGCATCCGGTCTGCGCGACCGCTACGAGGAGCAGATGGAAAAATATCAGTTCCAGAACGCTCTGGCAGAGGTCTTTAAGGTCATTTCCCGGGCAAACAAGTATATCGACGAAAACGCCCCCTGGGTGCTGGCCAAGGATGAGGCCAACAAGCCCCGGCTGGCGCGGGTCATGTATAACCTGCTGGAGAGCGTGCGCATCTGTGGCGCGCTGCTGGAGCCGGTCATGCCCGATACCACGAAGAAAATCATGGAGCGCATCGGCGCAAAGGAGTTCGGCTGGGACAGTCTCGCCACCTTTGGCGTTCTGCCTGCCGATACCACCGTTACCGCCGGTGACGCCCTGTTCCCCCGTATCGACATGAATAAGGAGCTGGAGGAGCTGGAAGCCATCCAGTCCGCCGCCCAAGCCCCTGCCGAAGACCCCCTGCCTGAGCCTCTGCCTCCTGTGGATTTTGATACCTTCTGCAAGGTGGAGATGACCGTAGTCAAGGTCAAGTCCTGTGAGGCGGTGAAGAAGTCCAACAAGCTTCTGAAGTTCCAGCTGGACGACGGCACCGGCACAGACCGGCAGATTCTCTCCGGCATCGCCCAGTATTATAAGCCTGAGGAGCTTGTAGGCAAGACTCTGGTGGCCGTGACCAACCTGCCTCCCCGGAAGATGATGGGTCAGGAGAGCTGTGGCATGATTCTCTCCGCTGAGCGTGGCGATAAGCTCAGTGTAGTCATGCTGGACGACGCCACCCCCGCCGGCGCAAGGCTGGTGTAAACGACAAACAGAATTGTAGAATAACGGGCGACCAATGGTCGCCCGTTATCCATTATTCAACACTCCCCTGTAACCTTTTGTTGTTGCAATCGGGGCGGTTTTGGCGTATGATTCTGGTCTCGCTTCATATAAGGAGTACCCAAATGGCCAAACAAGGAAAATTTCAGCAGTCCCGGTCTCAGGCGCAGGTCGCCACCGGGGACAAGCCCAATAGAAAAACCCTCCGCAATGTCCTGCTTATCGTGCTTGCAGTATTGGTTGCCCTGACTGCCGTGGTCTGCCTCTGGGGCAGCCGTCTGGTGGCCGGGGATACGGTATTCCCTCATGTTACGGTCGTCGGAGTAGATGTAGGCGGAATGACCGCGGAGCAGGCGAGAGAGGCAGTGGAGAATGCTGTGGAGCAGACCTACCTGACCTCCACGGTGGAGGTCCAGCTTCCGGATCGCACTCTTTCCTTTGACCCAGAGCAGACTAATGTGACCCTGAACGGGGAGACTGCCATCAAAGAAGCCATGGCCTTTGGCCGTTCCAAGGGCGCGGTTTCGGCTGTGTTTACCTATCTCTTTGCCCGTGATCGGGAGATTCCACTCCAGACGGCGCTGGATATGGACACCCGGTACATCCAGTCCATGATCAACCGCACGGCGGTGGATGTTCGCACTGCTCCTGTCCATACCTCCATGGCGGTCAATGCCGAGATGACGGAAATGGAGATCTCCGTTGGCGTGCCCGGACAGGAACTGGATTCTGTGGCTCTGTTTGATGCGGTCTACGAGTCCTATCAGACAGGGGACTTCACCCCTCTGGTCTGGGATTATACGGGGCTTCCCGCCCAGAGCGTCGACCTGAAGGCCATTCACGATATGCTTTCCCGTCAGGCTACCGATGCCCGTTATGACCCGGAGGCGCACGCCATCGTGGACGGCGAAAACGGATGTACCTTTGACCTGACCTCTGCCCAGACTGCGCTGGAGAACGCCAAGCCCGGCGTGACCATCACCATTGACCTTGAACCCGTAGAGCCGGAGCTGACAGTGGGTGAGCTGACCTATGAGATGTTCGGTCAGAAGCTGGAAAGCCGTTCCAGCGTTTATGTGGTCAACCCCAAGCGGACGGAAAACCTCCGTCTGGCCTGTGAGGCCATCAACGGCACAATCATCAACCCCGGTGAAGTGTTCTCCTTTAACGAGATCGTGGGAGAGCGGACGGCGGAAAAGGGCTATCAGCCCGCCACGGTCTACGGTGGCGAGGGCGAAAGCGTGGAGGATCTTGGCGGCGGTATCTGTCAGGTAGCCTCTACCATCTACTATGCCGCCCTGTATATGGATTTGGAGCAGGTACAGCGTGAGCCCCATATGTATCAGGTCACCTATGTGCCCCCCGGGATGGATTCCACCATCTACTGGGGCTCGAAACTGGATTATCAGTTCCGCAACAACCGGGAAAACCCCATCAAAATTCAGGCCAATGTGGATAACGGGAGCTGTAATATCACCTTCTGGGGTGTGAAAGAAAACGACAACTATGTGGAAATGAGCTACAGTGTCCTGTCTACCACCACCGATGAGCCGGAGGAGGAACTGGATGAGACCAAGCCTGTGGGCTTCCGTGAGCTGAAGCAGACTGCCTATACCGGCGCCCATGTTGTCGCTGTGCAGAAGGTCTTTGACGGCAGTGGCAAGCTCCTGCGGGAGGAGAAAATTTACAGCCTCTACAAGAGTCGTCCGGAGATTTATATCGTCGGCCCCTCTGAGGACGCGCCCCTTGATCCGGAAAACCCGGATGATATTCTTGACCCCGAAGATCCCTGGGGGGACATGGATGAGCAGTTCCCCACAGATGACCCTCTGGATTCTCCTGAGTTCTGGACATAAGTTAGGAGTGAACATGGAAGAGTTTAATCCCCATGAAGAATATTGCAAGGCCCTGAAGCAGGGACGCAAGGATTCCGCCCGGGCAGTGTCCGAGGGGCGGGAGCCCCATGTACTGGTTTTGGATGAGCTGTTTCCAGATGTGGCCTCCGCGCAGGCGGTCAAGGTAGGGCTGACGGACATCCCCATGGACTTGATTGTAGGCACGAAAACCGCAGGACGGCAGTTTGCCTTTTCTCCGGGCTTTCTGCCTCTTATGGACGCGGATTCCGAATTTGCCTACAAATGGGAAAATCTCTGTCAGGCCAGTATGACCTATAACGGTATCTCTGACCCCATTATCTGCTTTGAATATTACGGCAGATTTTATGTGCAGGAGGGCAACAAGCGAGTGAGCCTTCTGCGCTATTACGGCTCGCCGGTCATCCCCGGTCAGGTCACCCGGCTCATGCCTACGGATACGGATTCCCCCCGCTACGCCCTGTATCAGGAATTTCTGGAGTTTTACCGCATTACCCGGTTGTATTCCGTCCAGTTCTCCCAACCGGGTGCTTACCGCAAGCTTCTGGTGAGGCTAGAGGCGGAAGAGCCGTGGGATGAGGACTACCGCCATCGGTTTATGGCCTGTTACAGCCGGTTTACCTCCGCCATGGAGGGGCTGATCGCCCTGTATGACCTGACCCCGGCAGATGTGTTTTTGCTGTTTCTGCGGTATCACGACCTGCAGGAGCTTCGGGAAATGCCCCTGCAACAGCTGAAAGAGACCATTGTTGCCCTGCAAAACGATGTGGTGGCACTTTCTCAGGATGAGCCGGTATCCGTTCAGGCGACCCCGGTGGATGGGCAGAAGGAATCTCTGTTGGACAAGCTGATTTTCCGCCGACCCAAACAGCTGCGTATTGCCTTTGTCCATGAGCGGGACGCCCGGACCAGTGGCTGGACTGCCGGTCACGAGCAGGGGCGGGCTTATCTGGAGGACATTCTGGGTGACCATATCTCCACTGTTGCCTATTTTAACGCCCAGCCGGGTAAGGATGCCGAGGATATTCTGGAACAGGCTATTTCCGACGGTGCAACGGTCATCTTTACCACTACCCCGCCTCTGGCCAATGCCGCTTTGCGGGTGGCTGTCCGCCACCCTGAGGTCTATTTGCTCAACTGCTCGGTGAATATGCCCTATCCCGACATCCGCACCTACTATGCCCGGGTCTATGAGGGCAAGTTCATCACCGGCGCTATCGCCGCCGCCATGTGCCGGGACGGGCATATCGGCTATGTGGGCAGTTATCCCATTTACGGCGTGCCTGCCAGCATCAATGCCTTTGCTCTGGGCGCCCAGATGATCGACCCCAATGTGCGCATCCACCTGCAGTGGAGCTGTGTCCGGCAGGATTGCTTTGACCTGTTCCGTCAGCAGGGGATTCGGGTGGTCTCCGGACGGGATGCGCCCATCAACGAACTGGAAGTGGCCGACCACGGTACTTGCTTGCTGGATGAGGACGGCACGTTCCGCACGTTGGCTTCTCCCGTGTGGAACTGGGGCGTGATCTATGAGCGCATCGTCCGCAGTATTCTGGACGGCTCATGGGAACAGGAACAGCACCGGGCAGGTCTGCGGGCGGTCAATTACTGGTGGGGCATGGGCAGTGGCGCGGCAGATGTCTATCTGCGGGACACTCTGCCCCAGAGCGTGCGTACCCTTGCGGAAATTCTTCGCAAGACCCTTCAGAGTGGGGCGTTCTCTCCCTTTGACCAGCCCTTCCGTACTCAGGACGGACGTGTCCTGTCTGCCCTGACGGTGGATGAGATTCTCCACATGGATTACCTGTGCGACTGTGTGGAGGGGCATATCCCCGCCTATGAGGATCTGCTTCCCATGGCGCAAAAGACAGTTCGTCTGCTGGGCATTTATCGGGATCAGATACCCCCGGAAAAGGAGGATAACGTCCTGTGAAGATTCTCTGCCTTGCCGACGAGACCGATAAGCGTTACTGGGACTACTTCCGCCGGGAAAGCCTACAGGATATTGACCTCATCATCTCCTGCGGAGACCTGAAACCGGAGTATCTGAGCTTTTTGGTCACCATGGGTCATGCCCCGGTGCTGTACGTCCACGGAAACCACGATGAGATCTATGCCGTCCGTCCCCCGGAGGGCTGTGACTGCATTGAGGATAAGCTTTGGGAATTCAAGGGATTGCGGATACTGGGTCTGGGTGGCTCGGTGCGCTATCGTCCCGGACCTCACCAATATACCCAAGAGCAGATGTCCCGGCGTATCCGCAAGCTCCGCTGGAAGCTTCGTAAGGGCGTGGACATTGTGGTGACCCATGCGCCTGTGGCTGACCACGGAGATCTGCCCGATTATACCCACCGGGGCTTTACGGCTTTTCAGGAGCTCATTCGCCGTTACTGCCCCAAATATCTCCTTCACGGACACATCCACCTGAATTACGGCAGTGGCATGGCCCGAATCCATCGTCTGGAGGAGACCTGCATCATCAATGTTTCCGGCTCGTATATTCTGGAGCTACCCGACCCGGAACAGGCAAAACAAAAGACCCTCTGATGAATAGTGCCTTAGTCATACAACAGTATGTCAAGTGTGTGAAGGCATCCACCAATGGTGGATGCCTTCAGTCTCCGAC
>JAZSAW010000055.1:0-3288 GCA_045602105.1 Candidatus Avilachnospira sp. | reverse complement strand
TGATCTGCGACGGTGTTCTGCCCTCCAATGAGGGTCGTGGCTATGTCCTGCGCCGTCTGCTCCGCCGGGCTGCCCGCCACGGCAAGCTTCTGGGCGTCAATGAGCCCTTCCTGTTTAAGGTCGTGGAGACCGTGGTGCAGGGAAACGTGTGCCAGTACACCGACCTGCGGGAAAAGCAGGCCTATATCACCAAGGTCATCAAGGTCGAGGAAGAAAACTTTGCCAAGACCATCGACGGCGGCATGAAGATCTTTGCGGAAATGCTGAACGGCTACAAGGCAAAGGGTGAAACCGTATTCTCCGGCGCGGATGCCTTTAAGCTCTATGATACCTATGGTTTCCCCATCGACCTGACTCTGGAAATGGTGGAAGAAGAGGGCATGACTGTTGATCAGGAAGCCTTCACAGCTCTGATGCAGGAGCAGCGCCAGAGAGCCAGAAAGGCTCGTGAGGCTCTGGGTGATCTGGGCTGGTCCGGTGTGGATCTGGGTCAGGAAATGCCCGCCACGGAATTTGTGGGTTATGAGAAAACTTCCATCTCTGATGCCAAAGTTCTGGCCATCGTGGTGGAGGGCGAACTGCAGGATGCCATCGCCGCCGGCGCGGAAGCCATCGTCGTTCTGGACAAGACCCCTTTCTATGCGGAAATGGGCGGTCAGGTAGCCGACCACGGCACCATCGACGGCTTTGTCGTGCATGATGTTCAGAAGAATAAGGGTGGCAAGTATATGCACTACGGTCGTCTGACCTCCGGCGTGATGAATGTGGGCGATACGGTCACCGCCATGATCGATACTGAGCGCCGTGCCGCCATCGGCAGAGCCCACTCTGCAACCCACCTGCTCCAGTCCGCTTTGGAAAAGGCACTGGGCGAGCACTGCCATCAGGCAGGCTCTCTGGTAGAGCCCGACCATCTGCGCTTTGACTTTACCCATTTCTCTGCCGTTACCCCTCAGGAACTGATGGATGTCTCCCGCAATGTCATGGATATGATTTTGGACGGCGTGGACATCGAAACCATGGAGCTTCCTCTGGAGGAGGCCAAAAAGCTGGGCGCAACGGCCCTGTTTGGCGAAAAATACGGCGATACCGTACGTGTGGTAAAAATGGGCGATCATTCTCTGGAATTCTGCGGTGGCACCCACCTGACCAATACGGCCAAGGTCGGTCCGTTCCGTATCCTCTCTGAAGCCTCTGTGGCCTCCGGCGTCCGGCGAATCGAAGCCTACACCGGCAAGGCTGTTCTGGATCAGATGGACAAAATGAACCGCACCATCGTGGAGACTGCCGAGCATCTCAAGACTACCCCCAAGGATCTGCTTATGCGGGCTGACAGTGTGATGGCGGAGGTCAGAGAGCTGAAGCAGGGTATCGATCGCCTGAAGGATAAGCTGTTCTCCGGCGAGATCGAGCGCACCCTCTTTGGCGCAAAGAATGTCAAGGGACTGAAGGTCATCACCCTGACCAGAAGCGATATGGACGCAGGCGACCTGCGGAAGATGGGTGACTTCCTGAAAGACCGGGATGCCGATGTGGTGGCTCTGCTGGCTTGTGTGCAGGAGGGCAAGATCACCCTCAACGCTGTCTGTGGCAAGAATGCCATCGCCCGGGGCGTCAAGGCCGGCGACATCATCAAAAATCTGGCGCCCATCTGCGGTGGTCGCGGTGGCGGTAAGCCTGACAGCGCCATGGGTGGTGGTACAGACGTCCTGAAGCTGGATGATATGATGGCCGCTCTGGATAACTTTGTGGACGCAAACGCCAAAGAAAACTAAACCCATCGGGAAAGGAGTATTCTCATGTCCGATTGCCTGTTTTGTAAAATTATCGCCGGGGAGATTCCCAGCAATAAAGTCTATGAAGATGACCTGTGCTATGCCTTTTACGATATTGCCCCTATGGCGCCGACCCATTTTCTGGTCATCCCTAAGGCACATTTTGCTTCTGCCGCGGAAGTGACCGAGGAAAACGCCCATCTGGTGGGTCATATCTATGCCGTGATCGCCAAGCTGGCAAAGGAACTGGGCTTTGCCGAGGGCTACCGGGTGGTCACCAATGTAGGTGAGCTGGCCGGTCAGACCGTCCACCATATCCACTTCCATGTCCTGTCCGGCAAAACGCTGGGTAGCTTCAATTAAGCCATGTATTCTACTGTCTTATTTGATCTGGACGGCACGATCACAGAGTCGGGAATCGGAATCACCCGCTCTGTGGCCTATGCGTTGGAAAAATATGGTATCCATGAGACCGATCAGGCAAAGCTGGACAGCTTTATCGGTCCTCCTCTGATCGATTCCTTTGGACGGCTCTACGGCTTCTCTCCGGCGCAGGCCAGAGAGGCCGTGGAGGCCTACCGGGAATATTACGGCACAAAGGGCATCTTTGAAAACCGGGTCTATGACGGGGTGGAGGAAATGCTCCGGACGCTCCATGAACAGGGGAAACGCTGTATTCTGGCAACGTCCAAGCCGGAGCATTACGCCCAGCAGATTCTGGCACATTTTGGCCTGTCCCGGTGGTTTGATGTGGTGGCCGGTGCGACCATGGATGAAAAGCGTACAGACAAGACCTCAGTCATCGCCTATGCTATGGAAAAAGCCGGAATTGTGAAGAAGTCCACCACCATTATGGTAGGCGACCGGGAGCACGATGTCCTTGGGGCAAAAGCCCACGGCCTGCCTTGTATCGGCGTCCTTTACGGCTACGGAAGCCGACAGGAGCTGGAAACCGCCGGCGCTGATTATCTGGCCGAGACCCCGCTGGATATACTGAATTATCTGCAATAAAAATGGCTTCTCCTTGAGGAGAAGCTGGCAGCCGTAAGGCTGACTGATGAGGTGTGTGCAGGCAGTTCTACGCGCTATGCACGCAAGGGCATCCGCCAATGGCGGATGCCCTTCACATATATTATGTAGCTCACCGAGAGAGAAAAACCGCCACTGTCCATTTGGGCAGTGGCGGGTGCCAGTTTATAGATTACAGCAGGGTAGCGAAGTGCTTGATGGTGCGGCACATCTGAGAAACATAGGAGTTCTCGTTGTCGTACCAGGAAACGACCTGCACCTGAGTCTTGCCGTCGGGCAGAGCGCAGACCATGGTCTGAGTGGCATCGAACAGAGAGCCGTAACGCATGCCGATAACATCGGAGGAAACGATCTCGTCTTCGGTGTAGCCGTAGGACTCAGTGGTAGCAGCCTTCATGGCAGCGTTGATCTCTTCCTTGGTAACAGCCTTAGCGCAAACAGCGTTCAGGATGGTGGTGGAGCCGGTGGGGGTGGGGATACGCTG
>JAZSAW010000054.1:0-5396 GCA_045602105.1 Candidatus Avilachnospira sp. | reverse complement strand
TGTGGAAGAAGGCATCGTGGCCGGTGGCGGTACTGCCTATGTCAACGCCATCCCCGCAGTGGAAAAGCTGGTCGCCAAGCTGTCCGGTGACGAAAAGACCGGCGCGCAGATCGTGGCAAAGGCTCTGCAGGCACCTATCCGCCAGATCGCCGAGAACGCCGGTGTGGACGGCTCTATCGTCTACGAGAAGATTCGCACCAGCCGTAAGGTCGGCTTCGGCTACAATGCCTATACCGAGACCTACGCCGATATGATCTCCACCGGCATCGTGGATCCCACCAAGGTGACCCGCTCTGCTCTGGAGAACGCAGCTTCCATCGCTTCCTGTGTCCTGACCACCGAGTCCCTGGTCACCGACAAGCCCGATCCCGCAGCCGTCGCCGCTATGGCCGCCGCTGCCGCCGGTGGCGGAATGTACTAAGTTTTATGCAGGTCAGACTATCTCTTGATAGTCTGACCTGATTTTTGCAGGAGGTATGAACATGGAAACCATCAAATTGGGGAAATACCGGCATTTCAAGGGTAATGAATATGAGGTCATCGGCATCGCCAGCCATTCGGAAACTCTTGCGCCCATGGTGGTCTACCGGGCGCTTTACGGCGAGGGAGGCCTCTGGGTGCGCCCGGCGTCTATGTGGAACGAGCTGGTCACCCGGGACGGAAAAACCTTCCCCCGGTTTACCTATTTGGGAGAATGATACAAATGCAACCACCCCGCAGGGACTCCCTGCGGGGTGGTTGCTTATGTATTTATGCCCAAAATTCCGGGAACAGCAGTTCACTGCCCACCTTGAGGGTCAGAAGAATCAGCACCACGATGACCGTGGGACGGACGATCTTACTGCCGTTTTTGATGGCCAACCCTGCGCCCAGATAGTGTCCCAGAATGGAGGCCACAGCGGAAATAAGACCCACGCCGATCAGGGCCTTTCCGGCAGTCAGTGCCACATACAGACTCCCCAGATTGGAGGCCAGATTGACCACTTTCATCTGTCCGGCGGCGTGGCGGGTGTCCAGCTTGCCCAGCCGGATGAAAATGATCATAAGAAACGTCCCTGTGCCCGGTCCGTAATAGCCGTCGTAAGCACCCACCACCAAAGAGGCAATCCATACGATCAGGGCTTGTCTGGCAAAGGGAATCTCTCCCGGCTCATCGGGCCATGACCGGGTACGCAGAGTGACCACTGCCACCACAGGCAGAACGATCAACAGTAAGTACTTAAGCACTTCGTCAGGGGTGCGGTGCTGAAGCCATGTGCCACCCATAGAGCCCACCAGAGCCAGCAGGGCGGCGGGGATGGCCAGCTTCCATTGGACGAAGCCCTTACGGATAAAGCGGGCAGTGGAAAAGATGGTGCCGATGCCCGCGGAGAGCTTGTTTGTTCCCAGAGCAAAATAGGTAGGCAGGCCGTGAAGACCGATGAGGTAGGTGGGAACGGAGATGATGCCTCCGCCACCGGCAATGGCGTCCATAAAGGAGGCCAGAAACACACCGACACAAATCAGCAAGACGATCCAAATGGGGAAGCCATCGATTTGAAAAGTCTGTAAGAACTCCATGGGAATACTCCTTTACAATACGGACAAGATGGCCTTAGCCACGCCGTCTTCGTCATTGGTATAGGGCAAAACTTCGTTGGCGGCGGCCTTCGCGCCTTCACTGGCGTTTTTCATGGCAAGACCCAGCCCGGCATAGCGGAGCATAGCGATGTCATTGTCCCCATCGCCGATGGTCATGACCTCCTGCCGGGAAAGTCCCAGATGCTCTGCCAGCATTTGCATCCCCAGTCCCTTGTCCACACCTCTGGCCATGACCTCCAGATCGTCATTTCCGCTGGAGAGCAGGGTATAGGGCTCGTCAGACAGTCGCCGGCGTGCCTCCTGCAAATTGTCCTCATCGGGGAAGAAAATGTGGATCTTATTGGTCATGCCGGTGTAGGCAGAAACAAAAGCGTCCAGATCCTCCTCAGGCACATGGGTGGCCTGAAGCAGGGGCACAAGGGCAGACCCGCAAAACCGCTCTGCCTGCGCCAGATCCCTTGCCCGGTTGTGGATCTTGCCGTCCTTGTCGGAGAAGATCTGAGGCATGGCGTCCAGATCCCGGATTTTTCCATAGAGCCTTCTGAGCTCCGGGGCAGTCAGTCCCCGGCGGAACAGGGTCTCGCCGGTACACAGATTCAGCACCTGCGCGCCGGTACAGCTGACCGTGTAGGTCATGGTAGGGAGCTCAGCCAGCAGAGCCTGATATTCCGAAAGAAAACGCCCGGTGGAGATGACTACCTCCACGCCCTGTCGGGACGCCTGTGCGATCGCCTCCCGGGTGGCGGGGGTCAACGCCTTTTGGCTGTTGAGTAAAGTGCCGTCAATATCCACGCCAATGAGTTTTATGGCCATATTCAACCTCGAATGTCAAAAATCCACTTCATTCTAGCAGTTTTCGCCCCAAAAGGCAAGGTCAATCTCCCTCTACAAGGGAGCGAATCAATGCCTCATCCGCCTGATGATAGACCTGACCCTTCCAGCGCAGATTTGGACCTTTTCCGCAAAGGCGCATACAGCCTACATAACGGAGGGTGAAGTTTTTTGGCTCACGGCCGTAGGTGCGCTCTACAAAGCCTGCCAGATCAGCCCGTTTGGGACAGTTGGGTCCGGCGCAAAGCTCCAAAACCGGCTTGTCTGCCGAGAGCTTCAGACTGGGGATGCGCTTGATGATGGCCAGCAGGTAGCTTTCCTTTACGCCCAGAGCCTCAGCAACGGCAGGGAGCAAATGGGCAGGGACAGCGCCGTTATGGGCATCCTGCATCTCCCGGAGCAGAGCGGTCAGGGCAGTCTGGTCTGCCGGTGCGCCCTGACTGCGGTAGTAGGACAGGGCTTCTTCCAAATTCCACATAGACGAGCCTCCTTTTTGCTTATTGTACCCGGCATTTATGACCTTGTCCAGACCATTGCATTTTTATTTCCCATGGGGTATGATGGAAGCAGGAGGGATGAAAATGTCCAGTGTTCTGATCGCAAATGCCAAAGCCATCGTTACGGTGGACGATGATGACCGTATCCTTACCGGCTGTCATATTCTCATTGAGGACGGGGTCATCACCTATATGGGGCAGGAGAAAAAGCCTGCCGATGAGGTCATTGACGCAACCGGCTGTTTCGTCTATCCCGGACTGGTCAACACCCACCATCACCTGTATCAGACTTTTACCCGCAATCTGCCTCAGGTGCAGAATATGGAACTGTTTGACTGGCTTCGCACCCTCTATGAAATTTGGCGGGGACTGGATGAGGACTGCGTTTATTACAGCTCCCTGACCGGCATGGGCGAGCTGGTGCGCTACGGCTGTACCACCGTTATGGATCACCACTATGTCTTCCCCAGAGAGGGCTCGGAGCATTTCATCGACCGGCAGTTTGAAGCGGCGGACGCTCTGGGTGTCCGCTTTCATGCCACCCGTGGCAGTATGTCCCGGGGACGCTCCGATGGGGGACTGCCTCCCGATGATCTGGTCCAGCCGGTGGATACGATACTCAAGGACAGTCAGCGGTTGGTGGAAAAATACCATGACCCCCGCCCCTTTGCCATGCATCAGGTGGCCTTAGCTCCCTGTTCTCCCTTCAGTGTCACCACGGATTTGCTGAAGCAGTCTGCAGTTCTGGCGCGCAGTCTGGGGGTGCGCCTGCATACCCATTTGTGCGAAACCAAGGATGAAGAACAGTTCTGTCTGGAACTGCTGGGCAAACGGCCTCTGGAGTATATGGCGGACTGTGGCTGGCTGGGCAGAGATGTCTGGTTTGCCCATGGCATTTATTTTAACGATGAAGAACTGCGCCTGCTGGCAGATACAGGCACAGGCGTTGCCCATTGCCCGGTGTCCAATATGAAGCTGGCCTCCGGGGTGTGCCGGATACCGGATATGCTACGACTGGGCGTGCCGGTGGGACTGGCGGTGGACGGCTCTGCCTCCAACGACTGCTCCAACTTACTGGCAGAAATTCGGGCATCCTATCTGGTCAACCGCCTGACCTACAGCCTCAACGCCCCTACCGGCTATGACATTCTGAAAATGGCTACCCGGGGCAGTGCCTCGGTGCTGGGCAGGACAGACATCGGTCAGCTGGCAGTAGGCAAGGCCGGCGATCTGTTTTGCATTGAGGTGGACTGCCTTGACCTGGTGGGCGCGCAGTGGGATGCGGGAAGCCTGCTGGGCACAGTGGGCTACAGCCGGTATCCCAAGTGGGTGCTGACGGCGGGAAAAGTCGTGGCGCAGGAGGGAAAGCTCACCGGCATCCATGAGCCTGCGGTCACGGAACAGGCCAACGCCCATATGAAGAAAATGTTTGCGTAAAAAATGATTTTCAACAGGCATGTTGTGTGTTATAATGTTCGCAATCCAAGGAAAGGACGATGTCCCATGAATACTGCATACGCCAACAGAACGGCGGAAGAACTGCGGGAGGAAGCCCGGCAGGTCACCGCTCATTTTGAAGAACTCAAGGCTCAGAATCTGAAGCTGAATATGGCAAGAGGCAAGCCCGGCAAGGAACAGCTGGATCTGGTCAGCGACCTTTTGACCGTGCTCGCTGCCCCGGAAGACTGCGTCAGTGACGGAATCGATGTCCGCAACTATGGCGAGCTGACCGGCATCCCCGCGGCAAAGGTGCTCTTTGCCGAACTGTTGGGCTGTAAGCCGGAAGAATGTTTTATCGGCGGCAACGCCAGCCTGACTCTCATGTATGATACCATCTCCAAGGCCTTTACCCACGGTTTGCTTCACAGTGAGCGTCCCTGGTGCAAGGAGGAGAAGGTCAAATTCCTCTGCCCCTGCCCCGGCTATGACCGCCATTTTAAGATCACCGAGTCCTTCGGTGTGGAAATGCTCAATATCCCCATGACCCCCACCGGCCCGGATATGGACATGGTGGAACAGTTGCTGAAAGACCCGACTGTCAAGGGTATGTGGTGTGTGCCCAAGTACTCCAACCCCGACGGAATCGTCTATTCCGACGAAACCATCCGGCGGATCGCTTCTCTGAAGCCCGCCGCACCTGACTTCACCGTCATGTGGGACAACGCCTACTGCATCCATGAATTTGAGGGAGATTTTGTGCCCTTCCCGGATATTCTGACCCTCTGCCGGGAGGCCGGCAATCCCGATATGGTCTATGAGTACGCCTCCACCTCCAAGGTGACCCTTCCCGGCGCAGGTGTGTCGGTCATGGCCACCTCTGTGGACAATCAGGCGTACATGGAAAAACTCCTGACCATCCAGACCATCTCTTATGACAAGGTCAATCAGCTCCGCCATGTGAAGTACCTGAAAAACAAGGAAAACACTCTGGCACTGATGAAACGCCATGCCGAGGTCCTGCGTCCCAAGTTCCAATGCGTTCTGCGG
>JAZSAW010000053.1:0-4043 GCA_045602105.1 Candidatus Avilachnospira sp. | reverse complement strand
GCCGGTAAGACACAATATATAGGATAGACGCAGAAAAAGATACTGGCAAATTCCCCAAATTCCGGGAGAAATATTTTGTCGCTTTTTCGGCTTTCGGGGCTTGACAACAATATACAGGATGGGGCGTCCAATAAAAAGGACGCACCCGAAGGTGCGTCCAAAAACTTATTTACGGAACAAAAGCCGTTCAACTCGTTTATATAATAGTAGCGTCAACAGGGAGACCACTACGCCTTTGAGAATATTAAAGGGGACGACAGCAAAAAGCACAAGAGTGGAAACACTGGTAATGGCCGGATTGACCGCAGTGCCCATGCTGACGATCTGCTCCAGGGGCATGCCAAAGAGCTGGCTGAATTTGGGCAGAAGATATATGGCGTTGAAGGCACTGCCAAAGACAGTCATGATCAGTGTGCCGGAGATCATACCCCAGATCGCCGCCGGTTTGGTTTTGTAAAAATAGTATACCAAAGAGGCGGGAAGTACCATGGAACAGCCGATGAAGAAATTGGCGAAATCTCCCACAAAGGCGGTGGATGTACCCTTGATCAGCAGTTTTAGAAAGATCTTCAGCAGTTCGCATATGACACCGGATACCGGACCGAGATAGAACGAGCAGATCAGTACCGCCAGCTCACTGAAATCTATTTTATAGAAAGAGGGAGCAAAGAACAGTGGCAGATCCAGAATATGCAGTACCGCCGCAACAGCGGAAAACATAGCCACATAGCTGATGCGACGGGCGGTGGACAGGGGTCGGCGGCGGGCAGGGGAGAGTCGTTCTGCGATCCATGCGATCAGGAGCAGGACGAGAAAAATACCAAGGCAGGTCAGGATAAAAGAGAGGTTATCCCGGGCAGTTTGCAGAATAGAGGACATTTGCATCACCTGTTCAGAAAATTCAAACACCTGAAAGACAAAGTCTTCCAGGTGTGAATCGTTCTGCGGGAATCCCCCCATAGCTCACACATCTTCTTTCATCCAGACTGTACTGTCGGTACCGGAACCACACCGGTTCAGCTTGCGCGCGCGGACTTTACCGCCGGTCGGGAATTGCACCCTGCCCTGAAGACTTGTGTTATTCGGTTGTCTGTACTTCTATTATACAGACGGAAAAAACTTTTGCAACGCTTTTTTTTACGCCGGAGATATGGTATACTGAAGTGCCGAATTTTGTAAGAGAAGGTGAACAACATGGTCTGCGGGTTTACCGGACACCGTCCCCATAAACTTCCCTGGGGAAACCGGGAGGACGATCCCCGGTGTCAGGCGGTCAAGGTTATTCTTTCCCGCCGGCTGGAGGAAGCCTATGAGATGGGCTGTCGGAAGTTCCTGTGCGGGATGGCCAGGGGCTGTGACCTTTATTTTGCAGAAGCGGTGCTGAAGCTTCGGGCAGCAAAGCCCGATGTGCAACTATATGCCCTGATACCCTGTCCCCAGCAGGCGGAGCGGTGGAGCAAAGGCGAAAAGGAGAGATATGCTTATCTTTGCACCCAATGCGACCACTGTGAGATACTGGAGCAGGTCTATACCCCCGGCTGTATGCTTCGGCGCAACCGGGAGATGCTTCTGCGGTCTCAGGTGCTCATTTCCATATATGACGGAAGTAGCGGGGGAACAGGGAGCACAGTCAGCTTGGCAAAAAAACGGGGTCTCACCATCCTGCCTGTCTGGATCTAGCCGGGCTTGGCAAAGCCGTGCATCGTTCCGCCTGCGCCTGTGCCGGTCACATCACCGCCAATGACCTGATTTTTATGGATCAGCACCGTGGCGTAATAGTCCTCCCCGTTGGGATGATTGGTGATGCGATAGACGTAGCGTTTGGCGGCCTTCCCCGCAAACTGGCTCAGGTCATAGCCCTGAGATTTCTGTAATTCATTGTAGCGGGTAAACACATCATTGAACTCTGCGGGAATGCGAACTTCCTGGGTTTCTGTCGGTGCGTCCTCAACCTCCCAGCCGAAGCTCTGCAGAAATGCCAGACGCTGTTCGTTGGTGGAGGCCTCATTGGTGATTTCCGTGCCATCCGGTGCGGTTTCTCCGGTAGCGTCAGCCTTGCTACATAAGAACACCAGCAGTAAGATCACGCCGATGGCCACCAGAAATCCTGTGAGAACTTTCTTTTTTGATACCTTTGCAGATACGATCATCATATACGATCCCTCCCTGATTTTGGGTGGTACAGCCTATGTGAAAGGATGAAGCAATATGCAGCGACTTGACAAGCTTTTGTCTGAGGCCGGGGTAGCCTCCCGCCGGGAACTGAAGGAGATCATCCGAGCCGGACGGGTGGCTGTGGATGGACAGGTGGTGCGGGATCCGGAAACAAAGGTGGATGAAACCGCTGTGGAAGTCATGGTGGACGGCAGACCGGTGTGCCGGAAACGCACAGTGGTGCTGATGCTCCATAAGCCGGCAGGATATGTGACTTCTACCGAAGATCCCCGGGACAGGACGGTCATGGAGCTGATCCCGCCCCAATACCGCCATCTGGATCTGAAGCCTGTCGGCCGTCTGGATAAGGATACCGAGGGGCTGTTGTTCTTTACCAATGATGGACAGCTGGCTCACCGGCTGATCTCACCCAAAAGCCGAATATGGAAACGCTATTATGCCGAGCATGAGGGACAGGCAACTGCCGAAGATGTGGAAGCATTTTCTGCCGGCATTACCCTGAAGGACGGAGATGTGTGCCTGCCTGCCAAGCTGGAGCCTTTGGGCGCCGGACGGAGCATCGTGGAGATCTGTGAGGGGAAATACCATCAGGTGCGCCGGATGCTGGCATCCCGGGGGATGCCTGTGACCTATCTCAAACGCATAGCGGAGGCGGGACTGGAACTGGGCGACCTGCCTTTGGGAGAAGTGTGTGAAGTTCAGTTGTGATTTTGCACAAGGAATTTTGGTGCGATTTTTTCAAAGAAATCCCGGCTGTCTTTGGGACTAATGACGAAAAACAGGAAAAATAGCACAAAAAATAAGGGATATTTTGAAAAGAAATGTCAAAACCCTCTTGAAAATTTACCAAAATTGATGTATGATACGAAAGAAGCTTTGTGAAAAAAGCAATGGAAAGAGATAGAGGGAGGGCGTACTTATGTCCAGCCGTATATTCCAGAATGTGATCGTCCAGCTGAAAGAGGCGACCGATCGGGTCATTGGCGTGATCGATGCCGATGGTAGCGTAGTTTCCTGTAGCGATACTGCCCTGATCGGCGAAAAATGGCCGGAGGCTGTCCTGCAGATCAATGAGATGCCCGAGGCAACGGTGGTGGTAGCGGAAAAACGCACCATGAAGCCTCTGTCCGGATGGAGCTCCTATTTTGATTATGCCGTGTTTGTCGATGGTGACGATGAAGTGGCCAAAAGTCTGTGCCTGATGGCGCATGTGGCTCTGGACGGCGCAAAGGTCTATTATGAGGATAAGCATGACAAAGGTACCTTTGTCAAAAACATCATCACCGACAATATCCTGCCCGGTGATATTTACATCCGCGCCAAAGAACTGCACTTCACTACCGATCTGCCCAGAGTAGTTCTGCTTGTCCGTCAGGTGGGTCATGCCGATGTGTCCGCCGTGGACGTCCTGCAGGGGATGTTCCCGGACAAACAGCAGGATTTCGTCCTGAACATCAACGAAACCGACATTGCGGTCATCAAGCAGATCACCGCCGCTACGGATATTTCCGAGATGGTGAAGCTGGCACGACAGATCGAGGAGACCCTGAAGGCAGAGCTCTTTGTCCGGACGGTCATCGGCATCTCCACTGTGGCTGGCCATCTGCGTGAGCTGGCCGACGCCTACAAGGAAGCCCAGACTGCCATCGAAGTTGGTAAGGTGTTTGATACGGAAAAGAGCATCATCACCTATGAGAATCTGGGTATCGGCCGGCTGATCTATCAGTTGCCCACTACCTTGTGCGAGATCTTCCTGTCCGAGGTGTTCAAGAAAAACTCCATCGACTCTCTGGATCAGGAGACCCTGTTCACCATCAACAAGTTCTTTGAGAACAACCTCAATGTGTCCGAAACCTCCCGAAAGCTCT
>JAZSAW010000052.1:0-3701 GCA_045602105.1 Candidatus Avilachnospira sp. | reverse complement strand
AATGCTTTTGTCCGATCACAAAAGCATTGGATGAAAAAGATCGTAGGGGGAGACCGCTCCGGGTCGCGCTCCCGCGCGCCAAAGTCGCTCTCCCCCTACAACCCCTTCCCAACGCGCGTACTTGCTATTGCATATTGCGTAGAACTGCCTGCACAGATTACGAATCAAGACCGACCTGCGTATATTCGCAAGTCGGTCTGTTTGTTTTACGAACTTATTCTGCTTTGAAGTTGGGGTTGTAGTTGACGATGATGGAGTTATCTTCCAGAGGTTTGGCGGCCTCTGCGACCTTGTCGATGGGGTTATCCCAGACGTCAAGCTGAATCAGATTGTAGTTTTCCGCCAGAGGTTGAATATTGGTGATTTTGTTGTAGTCCAGCTCCACATGATTCAGGGTGCTGATGCCGGACAGACCGGACAGGTCGGAGATCTCATTGTAGTTGGCGTGGAAGCGGACAAGCACGCTCTTTTCCTCGTCAAAATCGGGGATGGCGGTGATCTTGTTGTTATCTCCCCGGAACACGGTCAGGGCGGGGAGCTGGGTCAGAACAGAAATATCGGTGACCCGGTTTTGGGCGACATTCAGCACGGAGAGCTTTCTGCATCCGGTCAGCACAGACAGGTCGGAGATCTGGTTATTG
Organism: Candidatus Avilachnospira sp.; assembly: GCA_045602105.1. Lineage (GTDB taxonomy): Bacteria > Bacillota > Clostridia > Oscillospirales > Oscillospiraceae > Avoscillospira. The sequence goes on along the minus strand of JAZSAW010000052.1, from coordinate 3,060 downwards.
GCGGCCTGCAGGGTATCCAGCTGAGCCTTGCCGGTCAGGCTTCCCAAAGCGGTGATGTTACAGCCGGTAATGTCCAGATACTGCAGTTTGGTGCAGGTGCTCAGTCCGGAGATATTGGTCAGGGGGTTATTCTGCAGATAAACCGTTTCCAGCTTGGGCATCAAGGAGAGCACGGTAATATCCTGAACGGAATTATTGGACAGTCCCAGCAGGGTCAGGCCGGTCAGGGAGGAGAGCTTGGAAATGTCCGTCAGAGCGCATCCGTCCAGACGCAGGGTATGAAGCTGGGTCAGGGTGGCAATGGCGTCCAAGGAGCCCGAGGAGATGGTACAGCCGGAGAGATCCAGCTCTTCCAGAGCGGGAAGCTGTGCCAGAACAGAGAAGTCCAGACCGGACACATTTTGCAGTTTCAGGGATCTCAGACCGGTGAAATGGGTCAGATCTTCAACGGTTTTGACTGTATCCGGAAGCTCCAGACCGGCAATGGTCCACAGATCCTCAGACATAATAGGGTCGGTAGCCGACAGCTTCAGCAGATCCCGCACTGCCTGCTCTACGGCAGGGTCCTTCAGGGTGATCTCTTCCACGACACCGCCGATGGTATAACCGCAGAGGGTGGCGGGACTGACCAGTCCGTCCGGGTCGACAGTCAGGGCAATGACTGTGGTCTCACCGGCAGGCAGGGTCACAGGCCCGGCGTACAGGTCATGGTCACCAGAGGGATATTCCCCATCGGTGGCCAGATAGACCAGTTCTTCATCGGCCTTGGCTCTGACTTCGATGTACTCGGTGTAATATCCGCTTTCCGGGGTGACCTCCGGGGCATCGGGACGCTTGTCATCCATCTGTGCCTTTACTGCCGTGTCGGTGATCCGATCCAGCATCTGCACAGCGTCCAACAGCTTGTCCTGCTCCACATAGGTCCGGCAAAGGGCGGCATAGAGGGGATAACTGCTGGGATGGGCGGAAATGGCACTGACCAGCGTGTACTCCGCTTTGGTGTAGTTGCCGGAATCCGCATAGGTCCGGGCAAGTGCCTGCGGGATCTCACTGCGGTCAGGCATGAGCTTCCATGCCCAGTTATAGTAGCGCAGGGAGCGGTCATAGCGTTCATTCTCCGCAAGGACTTCTGCCCGGGAGAGAAGGATATTGGTGGTCAGTTTACGGTTTCCAAAGAAGAAAAACCAGCAAAGGGCGATCAGGACCACCAGAGCCAATGCCAGCGGAAGAATGATTTTTACAGGCTTTTTCATAGAAAATCTCCAATCATTTGGTAAGGATATTATAATCCATGAGGGGAAAGCTGTCAACCAAAGAGGGGTATATCCATCCGACGACCGGCATAGGTATGGCAAAAAAGGAGGGATGGATATGGTACAGGCTTTTGTGGTGGGACTGGCCTCTTTGGTACTGGCGGCAGTATCGCCGATGCTCCTGCTTTCCCCGGTGGAGGTGGAAGCCCCACCGGCTCAGCTTCTGATCATTGAGCCGGAGCAGGAGGTGCAGGAGCAGACAGTTTGCCTGCAGACCGGTGGGCAGGTGATGGAATTGCCTTTGGAGGAATATCTGGTGGGAGTGGTACTTTCGGAGATGCCGGCTTCCTTTGCACCGGAAGCCCTGAAGGCGCAGGCGGTGACGGCAAGGACCTTTGCCATGAGGCAGATGGACGGAGGCAAGCATGCAGACTGTGATGTGTGCGACCAAAGCAGTTGCTGTCAGGCATGGACAGGGGAAAAAGCTCTGCAGTCTAAGCTTGGCAGTGGGTGGCAGACGTACTGGAACAAGGCATCCTACGCCGTCAGGACGACAGCAGGAGAGGTGCTGACATACAAAGGGGAGCTGATCGATGCGGTGTATTTCTCCTGTTCCGGCGGGAAGACAGAAGACGCCGTGGCTGTCTGGGGCGGACAAGTTCCTTATCTGCAGTCGGTGGACAGCCCCGGGGAGGAGGACGCCTCAAAATTTGCAAGTGAAGTTTCGGTCAGTCTGGAGCAGTTCAAAAAAACCGTCTTACAGGCTTGCCCGGAGGTGGTACTGAACGGCGCGCCTGCCGGGTGGTTTGGCAGTGTCAGCCGTACCCGTGGGGGAGGAGTTGATGCCATGGTCATCGGCGGTCACAGCTTTTCCGGCACGGAGCTTCGCAGGTTGTTCGGTCTCAATTCCACCAACTTTGCCGTCAGTGTGACGGCGGAGGAGGTGTCTTTTTCCGTACTGGGGTACGGACACCGGGTTGGCATGAGCCAATACGGGGCAAATGCCATGGCTGCAGAGGGAAAGACCTACAGGGAAATTCTAAGTCATTACTACACCGGGACAGAGCTTACCCAGTGGGCGTAAAAAAACAGCAACAAGCCGGAGCTTGTTGCTGTTTGGACAGATCAATTAGTGTACGTGGGGGAACAGATTCAGCACCAGAGTCAGGACCAGAAACACAGCGGCGATCCACTTGGTGTAGTTGGCCAGCTTGGCATCCCGGGAGCTGTTCTTGTTCCGGGACATGAAGCCATCGGCAGAGCCGGTGATGGCACTGATGTCGTCCTTACCGGACTGCAGCATGACGATAGCCACCAGAGCAACGGCGCAGAGCACCTGAATGACGGTGAGAATGGTGTGCAGAACTTCCATATTTCCTCCAAAGCGTCCGAAGACGGCCGTTATTCCGGCGAACGGCAAGCCAAAATTCGAGTTAATTATGCGAAATATCACATAGCGGGAACTATAATACCATAATCAGCGGGATATTGCAAGGGTAATTTTGGAAACAGCGGATTATTTCGTTGCCCACTGACCGGTAGCCAGACAGTTGAGGTAGGCGTTGATAAAGCCGTCCAGATCGCCGTCCATGACCGCATTGATGTTCGTCATTTCATAGGCTGTACGGGTATCCTTGGCCAGAGTATAGGGCATGAAGACATAGCTTCTAATCTGGCTGCCCCATTCAATCTTCTGTTGGACGCCCTTAATATCGGAGATCTTTTCAAAGTGTTCACGCTCTTTGATCTCCATGAGCTTGGAACGGAGCATCCGCATACACTGCTCGCGGTTCTGGAACTGGTCACG
>JAZSAW010000051.1:0-7157 GCA_045602105.1 Candidatus Avilachnospira sp. | reverse complement strand
CGGAACAAACAAACACCCGCTCGTGTTGGTGCGGTCTCAGAAACTTTTTTATTTTGCTTTCAGCAGGTCGCGGATCTCTGTCAGGAGGACTTCTTCCTTACTGGGAGCAGGAGGCTCGGCGGGCGCTTCCTCCTTGGCCTTTTCCAGCTTGGCGCGGGCGGTATTGATGGCCTTGACCATGAAGAACACCACCAGAGCGATCAGCAGGAAATCCAGAATGGTGGCAATAAATGTACCGAAGCCGATGGTGATGGCTTCCTGCACCACGGTCTCACCGTCCATAACGGCTTCCCGGACGACCAAATTCAGGGCGGTCATGTCCCGCGCGCCGAAGATCCAGCTGATAAAGGGCATGAACAGGTCGTTGATGAGGGATGTGGTGATCTTACCGAAAGCACCGGCGATGATAACGCCGACGGCCATATCCACCACGTTGCCACGGGCAATAAAGGCTTTGAATTCGTCAAAAACTTTTTTCATGATGTCAGCTCCTTTTATTTTTCTATCACTTCAATCCCGCCCAGATATTTCCGCAGAACTTCGGGCACGACGATAGAGCCGTCGGCACGCTGATTCTGCTCCACCATGGCGGGGAAGATACGGGAGGTGGCAAGACCCGAGCCGTTGAGGGTGTGGACAAATTCCGGCTTGCCGGTGGCTTCCCGGCGGAAGCGGATATTGCCCCGGCGCGCCTGATAATCCCGGGCATTGGACACGGAGGAGACCTCCTTGTAGCCGTTCATGGAGGGGATCTGAATCTCAATGTCGTAGGTGCGGGCCATGGACGCAGAGCAGTCTCCGGCGGCCAGCTTCACGGTACGGAAGTGGAAGCCCAGACCCTTCACCAGATCCTCCGCCTTTTTCACCAGCTCGGCAAAGGCCTCGTCGGAGTCCTCGGGACGGGTGTACTGGAACATTTCGATCTTGTTGAACTGATGTCCACGCACCATACCCCGCTCCTCGGCACGGCCGGAGCCGGCCTCACGGCGGAAGCAGGGCGTGTAGGCGAAGAACTTCCGGGGCAGATCGCTTTCGGGCAGGATCTCATCGCGATAGATGGACGCCAGAGCGGTCTCTGCCGTGGGGAGCATAAAGTGCATCCGCTCATCGGTGGGGTTTTCGATCTTATAGACCTCATCGGCAAACTTGGGGAACTGACCGGCAGTTTCACCGCACTTGTACTCCAGCATATGGGGCAGAATGACCATCTCATAGCCGTCGGCCAGATGGCAGTCCATAAAGTAGTTCAGAAGCGCCCATTCCAGCCGTGCGCCCATGCCCTTGTAGATCCAGAAGCCCGTACCTGCCAGCTTTGCGCCACGCTCATAGTCGATCAGACCAAGGTCGTTGCACAGATCCACATGGTGCTTGGGCACACAGTCAAAGACGTGAGGCTCGCCGTAGTAGCGCAGAGGCTCGTTGTTTTCCTTACCGCCGGGCTTCAGGTCGGGATCGGGCAGGTTGGGCAGGCTGAGCATGGCAGTGCGGTACTCCGCCTCCACATCTCTCAGCTTTTCATCGTTGCCGGCAATGGCGGACTTCAGTTCACCCATGCGGGCGAAAATGGGGGCAACATCCTGTCCCGCCTTCTTCAGCATGGGGATCTCCTTGGAGACCTTGTTCTGCTCGGCCTTCATGGCCTCGGTCTCGGCGATGAGACTCCGGCGCATGCCGTCCAGCTCCAGTATCCGGTCGATCTGCTCATCGCAGATAACTTCCTTGGCACGCAGGGCGTCCTTGACGCCACTGGGGTCTTCCTTAATGCGTTTGATGTCGATCATGCTTATTCTCCCTCTTCCATCAGGTTTTCGTATGCTTTCAGGCCGTTCTGACCCAAATGTTTCTTCAAATTCTTCAGATTTTCCAGTGCCCGGGACAAGGTCACATTGCCCTCCTGCCCGCCGTCGGAATTTTCCATGGCCATGAGCAGATCCTCATAGGCCTGCTTGGTGTGCAGATTGCTCTGCTCGGAGGCGGAAAGAGAATCCCGCAGGGTCTGGTTTTCCTCCTGCAGAAGCCGGTTTTGCTCCTGCAGTTTTTCCACATTTTCCAACGCGCTGGTACTGGACTGGCTCAGTTGGGAAATGGTAGATTGCGAACTTTTCATCTGTGAAAACAGGGATAAAAGCACCAAAATAAAGGCAACCGCAAACAAAATGGCGATATACCGAAGCAAGGCGGACTTGCGTTTTTCGTCAAGCCCCGTCCGCTGTTCCTGTACGTTCTTTTCTTCTTCGTTCATGGGTCTGCTCCTTTGCTAGATGGTGAAGAATTTATTTGTTCCGGATACCCTGCAGGGCTTCGTACAAAATCTGCAGGTCGTCGTCGCCGTAAAATTCCAGCTCCAGCTTGCCCTTGCGCTTGCCCCGGGTGATCTTGACCCCCCGGTTCAGGTGCTTGGACAGGGTCTTTTCACATTCGGCGATATAGTCCACTTCAAAAATAGACGGAGGTGTAAAGGGCTTGACCTCTTTGGACATGGCCTTGCACATATTTTCCGCCTGCCGGACAGACAGCTGGAGGGCGGAAATTTTCTGGGCGGCACGCTCCTGCTCCTTGGCAGTTCTCAGCATCAGCAGTGCCCGGGCATGGCCGGCAGTGATGTCCCCGGCGGTGAGCATCTGGCACACAGACGAGGGCAGGGTCAGCAGGCGCAGGGCGTTTGCCACGGCAGGACGGGATTTGCCCACCTGCTGTGCCACCTGCTCCTGAGTCAGATGGTGCTCGTCAATGAGCTGTTTGTAGCCCAGAGCTTCTTCCATGGGATTCAAGTCCTGACGCTGGAGATTTTCGATCAGTGCCAGCTCCAGAACGGTGGTCTCGTCCGCCTCAATGACAGTCACCGGCACTTCTGCCAGACCTGCCAGACGGGCTGCCCGCCAACGGCGTTCACCGGCGATGATCTGATAAAAGCCGTTTTCTGTCTTGCGGACGGTGAGGGGCTGGATAATGCCGTGGATGGCGATGGAATCCGCCAACGTCTGCAATTCCTCGTCGTCAAAGAGCTTCCGGGGTTGCAGGGGATTGGGCTCGACCTTTTGCAGTGGCAGGGAAGTGATCTCCTCACTGCCTGCGGACGCGCCGGGAATCAGAGAATCCAGTCCCCGGCCGAGACCCTTGGGGGATCTAGTGGCCATTATGTTCTCTCCCTTTCCAGAATTTCGTCAGCCAGAGCCTCATAGGCGGCTGCGCCACGGCTGAACTTGTCGTAGACCGCCACGGGCAGACCGTGGCTGGGGGCTTCCGCCAGACGGACATTCCGGGGAATGACCGTGGCATAGACCTTGCCGGGGAAGTGACGGCGGACTTCCTCCGCCACCTGATTGGAGAAATTGGTGCGTCCGTCAAAAAGGGTCAGCAGGACGCCGAAGATATACAAATGGGGATTCAGACTCTTTTTGACCGCCCGCAGGGTCATCATCAGGTCGGAAAGACCCTCCAGAGCATAGTATTCGCACTGGACAGGCACAAGTATGCTGTCCGCCGCGCACAGGGCGTTAAGAGTCAGAAGCTCCAAAGAGGGCGGGCAGTCGATGAAGATATAATCGTACTGCTCTTTCAGGGGTGCAAGAGCCTTTTGCAGGACATATTCCCGTTCCGGCTGTGCCACCAGCTCCACACCTGCGCCGGAAAGGGCAGAGGAGGAGGGAAGCACGTCACCGAATTTGGTCTGCACCACAGCTTCGACCACGCTTCGTCCGTTGATGACCACATCGTAGGACGACAGGGGGACTTTGTTCTTGTCCACACCCAGTCCGGAGGTGGCGTTGGCCTGGGGGTCAAAGTCGCAAAGCAGGACTTTTTTGCCCCGTTTGTGCAGAGCACTGGTCAGATTGACGGCGGAAGTGGTCTTGCCCACACCACCTTTTTGGTTGACAACGGCGATGATCTGTCCCAAAACAACGCCTCCTTTCCCATATAACAGACCTATTATACGCCCGCAAGAGGGAAAAGTAAATAAGAAAATGATGAATAATGAACAAACCAAAGGCTCCCCTTATCAGGAGAGCCTTTGGTTTTGTTTCACGTGAAACATTCAACTCAATATTCCCGCAGGACGGCCTTGACCTTGCCCAGAATTTGGGCGTTTCTGCCGTCGATGGGGTCATAGGCGGGATTTTCCGGCATAAGCCACACCCCGTCGGCATCCCGGCGGAAGCGTTTGCAGGTGGCTTCATCCTCCAAAAGGGCAATGACGATGTCCCCGTTTACGGCGTCGGACTGGGGTCGGACGACCACCTTGTCCCCATCCAGAATACCGGCGTTTATCATGGAATCGCCCTTGATTCGCAGGGCAAAGCAGTCCGGCTCACCGTCCCACGGCAACGTCCCCTCCCAGTTTTCCTGGGCCAGGATGGGCTGACCTGCGGTGACTACGCCCACCAGAGGGATTCGCCCCACCTTGCAGGTATCCGCAACAGAGATGGTACGGCGTTTTCCGCTGTCGTTTTGTATCTTTCCCAGACGCTTCAGCTCCGCCAGATGGTAGGACACCGTGGCGGTGGAGCGCAGATCAACGGCAGCGCAGATCTCCCGCACTGTGGGGGGATAGCCGTTTTCTCCGATATAGGCATTGAGAAAATCCAGAATTTTCTGCTGTTTGTCGCTGGTGCGCGCCATAGGGAAACCTCCTTTGGGGACTGGCTTTTCCTTATGATACCACAGCTGGCCTTAAAAATCAAACATTTGTTTCAGATTTCCAGATCTTCCGCGTTCCACTGGGGGATAAAGGTTTCGGAAGCCGACTGAAAATCCTGCGTAAAGCCGGTTTCGATACCCAGAAGCATCATATAGCTGAGTACGGCATCGTACTCCAGCTCCGTAATGGGGCGGTCAAGCCCCGGCATAGTGACCGCTTTTCCCGCGGGCACATACTGGCTCATGAGGCTAAACAGAACTTCTCCATGGGGAAACTGCTCTGCTACCCAGTCCAAGACCCCAAGGGAATTGTCGATTTCTCCCGGCAGGACCAGATGGCGCAGAAGCACGCCCCGCCTCATCTGTCCGTTGTCCAGTACCACCGCTCCGGTCTGGCGGTACATTTCCAAAATAGCCTGCGTGGCGACTTCCACATAATCCGGCGCACGGGAGAGCCGATTTGCCAAGGCATTGTCGGAATATTTCAGGTCAGGCAGATACACATCCACCAGTCCCTCCAGTCGTTTCAGGGTCTCCACGGACTCATAGCCTCCGCAGTTGTAGACCACCGGCACAGGGAGCTTGGGGGTCAGGGCAGGGAGGATCGAGGGCAGGAAATGGGTAGGGGTCACCAGATTGATGTTCTGGACGCCTTTTTCCACAAGCTTCTCAAAAATTCTGCGAAGCTGTTGGGACGTCACCACCCGGCCAAAGCCTCCGTGACTGATCTCTTCGTTCTGACAAAAGGCACAGCCCAGGCTGCAGCCGGAGAAAAACACCGTGCCACTGCCGTTTTCTCCGGAGATCACCGGCTCTTCCCAGTAGTGAGGCTCTGCCCGGGCGATCTTCACAGTATCGCCCATGTTGCAAAAGCCCCGCTGACCGGCTGTGCGGTCTGCCCCGCAACGGCGGGGGCACAGGGTACAATGGGTATAGGTCATGTCCCCACCTCCTTTTTCTTATTATCTCCCGGAAGCTGTCCGTTGTCAATTCCCCGGTTTTGTGGTATGATGATGCCACATACTATATATAATGAGGGATAAACCATGAAAAAACTGCTTTTGATTTTGTTGGCTCTTTTGTGCCTGACCGCCTGTTCCAAAGAACAGACCCCTGTGGAGACCCCGGAAATCGAAACCCCTGTGATAGAAGGACCTGAGGAGGTCATTTCCGACGAGCCGGAACAGGAGACCGTTGCCCACACTCCCAAGACTCTGGAGGGTCTGGTGGAGGACTCGGTGGGTTACGTTTATACCTACCCGGAGGTGGAACTGCCTGCCGTCAATGATTTTTACACGGAGCTGATGGGCTCTCTGGTAGATTACGCCAAGCAGGACGTTTACAAAAAAGCCATGGAACGGCACACGGTTGCCGATGTCACCGGGGACTATCGCGTGACATCCGGAGGAAAGACCTTTGCCGTCACCTACACCGTGTCCGTGAAGTACGGCGACGGGGAAACAGAGCACTTTGACCGCATGGACATTTTTGACCGGGAGAGTGGCAAACGGCTGGAAGCCTAGGAGGGTGTTTCACGTGAAACAATCGGAATATCCTGTCTATAAAGGGCAGGAGCTGGAAGTGACCATCACCGGCTACACCAGCGAGGGTCAGGGCGTTGCCCGGGTGGACGGACTGGCGGTGTTTGTCACCGGCGGTATCCGGGGCGAACGTCTGAAAATTCGCATTGCCCATCTGGGACACCGGGCGGCCTACGGCGATATTGTGGAAGTTATCGAGGCCAGCGACCAGCGCAGAGAGCCTCAGTGCCCCTATGCCGGGGACTGCGGCGGCTGTGTCTTCTGGCATATGACCTACGAGGAAGAACTCCGCGCCAAGCAGGCTCGGGTGGCGGATGCTCTGCGCCGAATCGGTGGGGTGGAGGTAGAGAATCTGCCCATTACCGGCAGTCCCGCCGTCACCGGCTACCGGAACAAGGCCCAGTATCCGGTGGCTATGGTCAAAGGCAAGGCCGACGCCGGCTTCTTCCGCCCCCGCACCCATCAGGTCGTCCCTGTTCGCCGGTGTCGAATCCAGTCGGAAACCGCCGACAAAGCCAGAGAAGCCGTTGTCCGCTGGATGCGGGAAAATCAGGTGTCCGCCTATGATGAAAAGACCCAAAAGGGTCTGGTGCGCCATATTTATGTCCGCACCGCCATGGCCACCGGGCAGGTGCTGGTGTGTCTAGTGGTCAATGGGGACTGTGTGCCCAATGGTTCTGCCCTTGTGGAAAACCTGTTGAAAGATGTGAAAAACCTCACCTCTCTGTGCCTGAGCATCCACAAAAAGCCGGGCAACTCCGTACTTGGTGACCGATTTATTACCCTCTATGGCGAAGATGCCATTGAGGACGTCCTGTGCGGACTGCGGTTTCGCCTGTCCCCCCGCTCCTTCTATCAGGTCAACCGGGAGCAGGCAGGGGTGCTCTACGGACGTGCCGTGGCACAGGCACAGCTGACAGGAACGGAAACCGTTCTTGACCTGTACTGCGGGACAGGCACCATCTCTCTGGTGCTGGC
>JAZSAW010000050.1:0-25333 GCA_045602105.1 Candidatus Avilachnospira sp. | reverse complement strand
CTCCTGACCATCCAGACCATCTCTTATGACAAGGTCAATCAGCTCCGCCATGTGAAGTACCTGAAAAACAAGGAAAACACTCTGGCACTGATGAAACGCCATGCCGAGGTCCTGCGTCCCAAGTTCCAATGCGTTCTGCGGTGGCTGGAGCGGGAGATCGAGCCTCTGGGCATCGCCAGCTGGCAGAAGCCCAAGGGCGGTTACTTCGTCAGTGTCAACACCGCTCCCGGTCTTGCCAAGCGTACCCTTGCTCTTTGTAAGGAAGCCGGCGTGGTCATGACCGGCGCTGGCGCGACCTTCCCCTATGGCAAAGACCCTCAGGACAGCAATATCCGTATCGCTCCCAGTCTGCCTCCTGTGGCGGAACTGGAATCCGCCATGGATGTGTTCTGCACCTGCTTGAAGCTGGCGGCTCTGGAACAGAAACTGGGATAAAACATAGAAAAGAGACCGGCGAAACCGGTCTCTTTTCTATGGAAGGAACTGTTTGAAGGCAGTAGGCAGGGCGTAGCCCTTGTCCAGCTCCTGCTTTTCTACCCAGACAAAGGGGGCGGGCGCGTTGGCAGTGCGGATGTACCAGCCCCGCATATCCCATTGGACATGGGTAAACAGATGGGCCTTTTCTGTTGAACGCTGAATATCTTCTGCCTCGATGCCCCAAGCCTCCAACTGGGCAAGGGCGTCCTCAGCCTCCAGAAAACCGGGCACATGGGGAAACTCCCAGAGTCCCGCCAGAAGTCCCGTTTCCGGACGCTTTTGCAGGGCGTAGCAGTCACCGCACGCCAGAATAAACACGGTCATCTGCTCTTGTTTCCGGGGCTTTTTGGCACTGCGGACAGGAAGCTCCTGCTCCAGTCCGTCTCGATGGGCCAGACAAATGCCGGACAGGGGACAGAGGTCACAGTTTGGCGCGCCATTGGGCGCACAGACCGTTGCGCCAAGCTCCATCAGGGCTTGGGTAAAATCTCCGCACCGTCCTGCCGGATAAATTTCCGCCAGCCGGGCAGTCAGCTCCTTTTTGACCTGAGGCTTGTCAATGGGCGTAGAGTCGGCAGTCAGTCGGGCGCAGACCCGCAGGACGTTGCCGTCCACTGCCGGTGTGGGCAGACCGAAGCAGATAGAGCCGATAGCTCCCGCGGTGTAGTCGCCGATCCCCGGCAGAGCGCGAATTTGGGCATAGTCGGCGGGGAAGACCCCTCCGTGTTCGTCCATGATCTGCCGGGCGGCCTTTTGCAGATTGCGTACACGGCTGTAATACCCCAGACCCTCCCAGAGCTTATTCAGCCTCTCCGGGTCGGCCTGCGCCAGATGACCGATGGTGGGCAGGGCGGAGAGAAACCGGGCGTAGTACCCCCGGACAGCCTCTACCCGGGTCTGCTGGAGCATGATCTCCGACAGCCAGACGGCATAGGGCTCTTTGGTTCTGCGCCACGGCAGGTCGCGGTGACCGGCATCGTACCAAGGCAGGAGAAGCTCGGGAAGCCGGGAAAACAATTCAGTCATAAAAACCTCTCAAACAGGGAGTTTTCTTTATTATATAATGACCCGGCAGACCTTGTCAAATGGCCGGAAGCAGGAGGAAACCATGGGTACTTTGCAGGAAAAACGGCTGTTCTTGCTGGATATGGACGGCACCATCTATCTGGATGATACTCTTTTTGACGGAACGCAGGAGTTTTTGTCCTATGTCCGGGGAATCGGGGGGAAGTATCTGTTTCTGACCAATAATTCCTCCCGAAGCGTGGATGCCTATGTGGAGAAGCTGTCCCGTCTGGGCATCGCCTCTACGGCGGAGGATTTTCTGACCTCCGTGGACGCCACGGTGTTGTATCTCCAAAACACCCATCCGGGAGAAAAGTGCTATGTGTTCGGGACTGAGACCTGCAAGGATCAGCTCCGCAAGGCAGGCATCCGGGTCACAGACCGGCTGGAGGACGGGATCTCCGTTCTGGTGGCGGGATTCGATACGGAGCTGACGTTCCAAAAACTGGAGGACAGCTGTATTCTGCTAAATCAGGGAGTAAATTTTGTCGCCACCAATCCCGACTGGGTCTGCCCCACATGGTACGGCTCTGTGCCGGATTGCGGAAGTGTCTGCGAGATGCTGTTCCGGGCAACCGGTCGCCGTCCTGTGGTCATTGGCAAGCCTCAGCCGGAGATGGCGCTGCTTGCTATGGAGCGCTGGGGTTATGAAAAATCGCAGACCATCCTCATCGGCGACCGGCTGTATACGGACATCGCCTGCGGAGTAAACGCCGGTATCGATACGGCCTTTGTCCTCTCCGGCGAGGGAACGATGGAGGACTTAAAGACCAGCCCGGTACAGCCTGCCTTTGTCTTTGACCATATTGCCCAAATGCTGGCAGAACTGAGAAAATAAGCCCTGAAATGTGAAGTTTCCGGGCGGTTATTGTGAAGAACGCACAAAAAATCCGGTCAGAGGAAAGGCATTTTTCCTGTTGTGCTACTTGACTTTTTTTGCGGAAAAGGCTATCATTGCTTTAATAAGATAAATCGCAAGATTGCAGAAAGGAAACGCAGAATGAACGCCATGACGAAAACCGCCATGAATATGTTTGCCGATGCTCAGATGGCACCGGTTTCTCAGTCTGCGTCCGCCTGCTTCTGTTGACTGTTCGGGACACTGCTACGGCAGTGTCTTTTTGCTCACAAAAGAGCGGGTTTGTATTTTGAGCCCTTGACGGCTGAAAATAAATATTCATTAGGAAATCGAGGTAATCACAATGAACAAGTTCATGAAACTCACCTGCCTGGTCCTGACTCTGGTTCTGTCTCTGGGCTGCCTGACTGCTTGCGGCGCACAGAACGAGACCGCTGACGCTACCGCTTTCAAGATCGGCGGCGCTGGCCCTCTGACCGGCGGTGCAGCTATTTACGGCAATGCTGCTGCCAACGGCGCTCAGATCGCCGTGGACGAGATCAACGCCATGGGCGGTATTCAGTTCGAGCTGTCCTATCAGGACGACGCTCACGACGCTGAAAAGTCCGTCAACGCTTACAACACCCTGAAGGACTGGGGCATGCAGATCTTCCTGGGCTCCGTCACCTCCACTCCCGGCGTTGCCACCTCCGTGGAAGCCAATGCCGACAATATGTTCTACCTGACCCCCTCCGCTTCCTCCACTGACGTTCTGGGCGGTGTTGCCAACCCCCTGACCGGCACTGTGGATATTGAGCGCAAGGCCAACGTCTTCCAGCTGTGCTTTATGGATCCCAACCAGGGTACTGCTTCCGCACAGTACATCGCCGACAAGGCTCTGGGCGAGAAGATCGCTGTCATCTATAAGAATGACGACGTCTACTCCGTGGGCATCTACAACACCTTCGCCGCCAAGGCTGAAGAACTGGGTCTGGAGATCGTTTCCACCACCACCTTCACCACCGACAGCCAGACTGACTTCTCCGTGCAGATCGCTGACGCCAAGGATAAGGGCGCAGACCTGGTCTTCCTGCCCATGTACTATGATGCAGCTTCTCTGATCCTGACCCAGGCCAACGCTGTCGGTTATGAGCCCACCTTCTTCGGTGTGGACGGCATGGACGGCATCCTGACTGTGGAAGGCTTTGACACCGCTCTGGCTGAGGGCGTTATCCTCCTGACCCCCTTCTCCGCTGACGCTGAGGATGAGGCTACCCAGAACTTTGTTGCCAAGTATCAGGAAGCTTACGGCGAAGTGCCCAACCAGTTCGCTGCCGATGCTTATGACTGCGTCTACGCCATCAAGGCCGCTCTGGAAGCCGGCAATGCCACTGTGGATATGGATGCTTCCGCTCTGTGCGACCTGCTGGTCGAGCAGTTCACTTCCGACTCCTTCTCCTTCGACGGTCTGACCGGCGAAGCTATGACCTGGGATGCCAGCGGTGCTGTCTCCAAGTCCCCCAAGGGCATGGTCATCGAGAACGGCGTGTACGTCGGTCTGGACTAAGATAAAACTTCCCGAACGAGTAAGCAGACGGGAGGGCGTTAAGCGCCCTCCCGCCTCGCCAGTTATAAATGGGTCGTGGATGGTCGATAAATTTGTCGGCTTTCCGGGATTTATGGACGATCCATGACTCATTTTGAGAGAAAAGGTGTGAAATTATGACTTTTTTGAGCCATTTGATCAACGGCATCAGCCTGGGCAGTGTCTATGCCATTATCGCCCTGGGCTATACCATGGTCTACGGCATCGCCAAGATGCTGAACTTTGCCCATGGTGATGTCATCATGGTCGGCGCCTATGTGTGCTTCTTCGCCGTGGCGTCCTTCGACCTGCCCCCTGTTGTGGGCATCCTTCTGGCGGTGGTGCTTTGCACGGCGCTGGGCATCATCATTGAACGGCTGGCCTATAAGCCTCTGCGTCAGGCGCCCTCTCTGGCTGTCCTGATCACCGCCATCGGCGTGAGCTATTTCCTGCAAAACGGCGCACAGCTTCTGTGGACTGCCAACAACAAAATGTTCCCCAGCTTCCTGAACTTCGGCGGGAAAACTGGCGTCAGTCTTTTTGACGGTCAGCTGAATATCTCCTGGGCGACCATCGTCACGGTGTTGGCCTGTGTGGTCATCATGGTGGCACTGACCTTGTTCACCGGCAAGAGCCGGATGGGCAAGGCCATGCGCGCCTGCTCCGAGGATAAGGGCGCGGCGGAACTTATGGGCATCAACGTTAACACCACCATTTCCGTGACCTTTGCCATCGGCTCTGCTCTGGCGGCTATCGCAGGCGTTCTGCTCTGCTCCGCCTATCCTATCTTGGTGCCGACCACCGGCTCTATGCCCGGTATCAAGGCCTTTACCGCCGCCGTCTTTGGTGGTATCGGCTCTATCCCCGGTGCGCTTCTGGGCGGTGTCCTGCTGGGTGTCATTGAGATTTTTGCCAAGGCGTACATCTCCACTCAGCTTTCCGATGCCATCGTGTTCGCTGTCTTGATCATCGTTCTGCTGGTCAAGCCCACAGGTCTGCTGGGCAAGCAGATTCGCGAGAAAGTGTAAGGTGGGAAGATGAAAAAACAACGTGTATTGGGTATGTCCAAGACTTCCCGGACCAATTTTCTGACCTATCTGATGGTCATTGTGGCCTTCGTGGCCATGCAGATCATGAGTGGCGCGGGCATGCTGTCCTCCTCTCTAAAGGGTCAGCTTGTTCCCATCTGTGCCTATGTGGTCGTGGCTCTGGCGCTCAACCTGTGTGTAGGCGTACTGGGTGAGCTGTCTTTGGGTCATGCGGGCTTTATGTCCGTAGGCGCTTTTGCCGGCGCTGTGGTGGCTTCCGCTCTGCGGGATGCCGTGCCCTCCGATCCTCTCCGTCTGGTGATCGCTCTGGCGGTGGGTACTGTCTTTGCCGGTTTGGCCGGCGTGGTGGTGGGTATTCCTGTCCTGCGCCTCAACGGTGACTATCTGGCCATCGTGACGCTGGCATTTGGTGAGATCATCAAGTCCCTGATCAACAACCTCTACATCGGCGTGGACGCCAAGGGTCTGCACGCCAGCTTTGTGCAGAATACCATCTCTCTGGGCGAGGGTGGCCGGATGATCCTCAGCGGTCCTATGGGCATCCCCGGTATCCAGAAGATCTCCACCTTCGTGGCGGGCTTTATCCTGATCATGGTGACCTTGCTTGTCATCTTCCATCTGGTGAACAGCCGTTCCGGCCGTGCCATTATGGCTCTGCGGGATAACCGCATTGCAGCCGAAAGTGTGGGCATCCCCATCACCAAGTACAAGATGATGGCCTTTGTGACCTCTGCCGCTCTGGCAGGTGCGGCAGGTGTGCTGTTCGCTCTGGGTCAGAATACCATCACCGCTTCCAAGTTTGATTTCAATACGTCCATCCTGATCCTGGTCTTCGTGGTCCTGGGTGGTCAGGGACGGATGTGGGGCTCCATCATCGCCGCCACTGCCCTGACGGTCCTGCCCGAAGTGCTCCGCGAATTTGATGATTACCGTATGCTGGTCTACGCCATCGTGCTGATTCTGGTCATGCTGGCCACCAACAACCCCACCCTCCAGAACTTCTTTGCCGGTCTGTCCGGCAAGTTCCGGAAAAAAACCGAGAAAGGAGCCGAAGTGCAATGAGCAAAGCCTTAACACGCGAGCCCACCAAGCTGGTTCCTGTCCCCAGCCGGAATAAGATTCCCGAGCGGGATATTGATAAGCATCCCATTCTGGAGTGCCGTCATCTGGGTATTGACTTCGGCGGCCTGACTGCCGTCAACGATCTGGATCTGGCCATCGGCCGGACGGAGATCGCCGGTCTCATCGGCCCCAACGGCGCCGGTAAGACCACGGTCTTTAACCTGCTGACCAAGGTGTATCAGCCTACCCGGGGTACGATCCTGCTGGACGGTGTGGATACCCACAACATGAACACCACGCAGGTCAATCAAGCCGGCATCGCCCGCACTTTCCAGAATATCCGCCTGTTCAGCAACCTCTCTGTGGAGGATAACGTAAAGCTGGGACTGCACAACCATATCGGCTACGGTATGTGGCAGGGCATCTTCCGGATGCCCGGCTACTGGAAAGAAGAAAAGAAGGCCCATCAGCGGGCACTGGAACTGCTTTCCATTTTCGATATGCAGGATATGGCCGACGCCAAGGCAGGCTCTCTGCCCTATGGCGCACAGCGCCGTCTGGAGATCGTCCGGGCACTGGCCACCGAGCCCAAGCTCCTGCTGCTGGATGAGCCCGCCGCCGGTATGAATCCCTCGGAAACGGCGGAGCTGATGGAGAACATCGTGAAGATTCGCGATGAGTTCAACATTGCCGTCCTGCTCATCGAGCATGATATGAGTCTGGTCATGGGTATCTGTGAGGGTATCTGCGTGCTGGACTTCGGTCAGACCATCGCCAAGGGTACGCCGGAGGAGATTCAGAACGATCCTCAGGTCATCAAGGCTTACCTTGGTGGAAGAAAGGAGTGACGACATGGCTACCATGCTGAAAGTCGATAACATCAATGTCTACTACGGCGCGATCCATGCTGTCAAGGACGTTTCCTTCCACGTGGAAGAGGGCGAAGTGGTCACCCTCATCGGCGCCAACGGCGCAGGCAAGTCCACCACCCTGAAAACTGTGTCCGGTATGCTCCGCACCAAGACCGGCTCTATTGAGTTCATGGGCGAGAATATTAGTCACACCGAAGCCCATAAGCTGGTCTACAAGGGTCTGGCTCACGTTCCGGAGGGACGGCGGATCTTCCAGCAGATGACTGTTCTGGAAAATCTGGAAATGGGCGCATTTATCCATAAAAACCCCACCAAGGAGGAGCTGGACGATGTGTTCCAGCGTTTCCCCCGGCTGAAAGAGCGGAGAAATCAGGTGGCAGGTACTCTGTCCGGCGGTGAACAGCAGATGCTGGCCATGGGTCGAGCCCTGATCTCCCACCCCAAACTGCTGATGATGGATGAGCCCTCCATGGGTCTTGCTCCCATTCTGGTGGAGCAGATCTTCGACATCATCAAGGAGCTCCATAAGGCAGGCATCACTATTTTGCTGGTGGAGCAGAACGCCGAAATGGCTCTGCAGGTGGCAGACCGGGCGTATGTGCTGGAATCCGGCAAGGTCGCCCTGTCCGGCACCGGCGAGGAGCTGGCCTCCTCCGACGCCATCAAGAAGGCATATCTGGGCGGTTAAGACTGAAATATTCAAAAAACAGCATGGCAATTTGCCATGCTGTTTTCAGCCTGTCAAAAAACTTGTTTTTGGACAGGCTGGCAGAGGTCAAAGAAGCCGTCAAGACAAGCAATTCGCCCTTGTCGGCGTATGCTTATACGGTAAAGGGCGAATTGCGCAGTAAGTCAAAACGCCTTGCAACGCAAGGGGGTGCAGGAATTTTCTGTAATGATGCAGATCAATTTCTCCTGTTATCCATAGGCTCGAACCCACCAACTGTCAAAAACTTCGTTTTGACGTTTGGCGGGTTCTTTGACTCTCTGAAAGACAGCATGGCAATTTGCCATGCTGTCTTTTTTCTGTGGCAATGCCGGAGAGAAAACTGTAGAATATTTTACACCTATGTGATACAATACTACTAATATTTAGTAAGGATCTGGTCGATTTGAAAAAAATTGATGTAACGGTCAAGAAAGAAACGGCATTTGTGGCATTGGTGACCCTTGTTCTCAGTGTACTTATGCAGGCTGTGTTTCTTGTGGCAGGCAAATGGAATGAAACCGTGCTGTATGGCAACCTCCTTGGTGGCGTTACGGCTGTGGGCAATTTCTTCCTTATGGGGCTGACGGTGCAGTCTGCCCTGGGGCTGGATGTTAAGGATGCCAAAGCCCGGATGAAGCTTTCCCAGACCGGGCGCAATCTGCTGATGTTTGCTGTTGCGGCAGTGGGATATGCCGTATCTGCGTTTAACCTGCTGGCAGTTGTGATTCCTTATGTGTTTCCCCGCATTGCGGTTGCCCTGCGTGGAAACTCCATGAAAAGGCAGGAAAGAGGTGATGTGGATTGAGCAAAGCAGACCGCAAATTTAAGATCGTGGATACGCTCTATATTGCCATGATGATCCTTCCAATCATGTTCGGAATCGTTCTTCAGGTGCTGACAGAGCCTGCGTCTCAGGGAATCTCCATCACAGGCGCGAGAATCTATTTTACTGTTCCCATGCCGATTCAGGACTTTCCCGTCACCGAGGCGCAGATCAATTCTCTGCTGGTCATGGTCATTCTGCTTTTCTTCTGCCTGTTTATGACCCACGGCATGACGGAGAAGATCGTGCTGAAACGTCAGCATTTTGCGGAGCTGATCGTGGAAAAGGTAGATGCTCTGGTCCGCGATAATATGGGCGAATATTTCGGGGGCTTTTCTCCCTTTGTGATCGCCATCCTTGCCCTTTCGGCGTTTTCCAGCTTGCTGACCCTGTTCGGCCTTTTTCCACCTACGTCGGACATCAATATTGTCGGTGGCTGGGCGATTTTGGTGTTTGTGCTGATCACCTATTATAAGATGAAATGCGGGCCGGTCAACTACCTGAAAAGCTTCACCCAGCCGGTGGCTCTGCTGACGCCCATCAACCTCATCAGCGAGATCGCGACCCCTGTTTCCATGGCATTCCGTCATTACGGCAATGTGCTTTCGGGAACAGTCATTTCTGTTCTTTTGGGCACAGCCCTTGCCGGACTTTCGTCAAAGGTTCTTGGCTGGCTGCCCGGTTTTCTGGGAGATATCCCCCTGTTTCAGGTGGGTATCCCGGCAGTTTTATCCATTTATTTCGATGTGTTCAGCGGATGCCTGCAGGCGTTCATCTTTGCCATGCTGACCATGATGTATGTGGCGGGGGCATTTGATGTAGAAGCCTATGAACGGAGGCTGTCCCGGAGACATCCCAAATGATGCAATAAAAAATATAAACTAACGGAGGAATAACAATATGGAACTGGCATTGGGTATTATCTTAGGTTGTTGCGCCCTTGGCGCTGGTATGGCAATGATCGCAGGTATCGGCCCCGGTATCGGTGAAGGCAACGCAGTGGCAAGCGCCTGTGAGGCTATCGCCCGTCAGCCGGAAAGCAAGGGCACTGTCACCACCACCATGCTCATGGGCTGCGCCATTGCGGAGACCACCGGTCTGTACGCTCTGGTTATCGCCATCCTGCTGATCTTTGTCGCGCCGAACATTCTTGTAAACATCCTGATCGAAACCATGCAGGTATTGTAATATTGCTCCCCAAAGCCAAGCAGTGGAGTGAAATGTATGCAAACATTGGAAATTATTTCGGTCAATCTGTGGCAGATGGTGGGTTCTCTGGGGAACTTAGTCGTGCTGTTTTTGATCGTGAAAAAGTTTTTGTATCAGCCTGTAAAGAAGATGCTGGAGACCCGTCAAAATACCATTCAGGGGGAATATGACGCCGCCCGGCAGGCAAAAGAGCAGGCCTATGCAGACAAAACCAAATATGAAGAGAAACTGCAGTCGGCAGAGGCGGAAGCGGATGAGGTGATCAAGTCTGCCGTCCATACGGCCAATCAGCGGGAACAGGAGATCATCGCCGAGGCCAGAACCAAGGCGGAGGGAATCGTCCGTCAGGCTGAGAACGAGGCAGAGCTGGAGCGCAAGAAGGCAGAGGACGCCGTGAAACAGCAGATCATCGAGGTATCAAGCCTGCTCACGGAAAAGATGCTGGAAAGAGAACTCTCTGTCCGGGATCATCAGCGACTGATCGATTCGTTTGTGGAAAGCATAGGTGATGACCATGCTTCAGACTGAGCGGGAATATGCCCAGGCTCTGTTTGCCCTTGCTCTGGAGGAGAAGGCGACGGATGCCTATCTGCACGCCATGGGCACGGTAAAACAGCTTTTTCAGGAAAACCCTGATTATATGGAGCTTCTGGCTTCTCCTGCCATTTCCCTGAACGAAAGGCTTTCGTCGGTGGATGAGGCCTTTGCAGGCCGGATGCCGGAGCATGTTGTTTCCTTTCTCAAGGTCCTTTGTGAAAACGGCAGGGTGCGGACGGTTTTGGACTGCGTGGATGAGTTTGCAAGGCTTGCCATGGAAAGCTCCGGCAGGACTGTTGCGAAAATTTATTCTGCGGTCACTCTGCGTGAGGAGCAGAAAGCCGAAATCTGCAAGAAGCTGGAACAGCTGACGAAAAAGACCGTTGATCCCATTTATCTAACGGATGAATCCCTCATAGGCGGTATGAAGATCGAAGTGGACGGAAAGACCTTCGACGGAAGCATCAAGCACCGTCTGAGCGCGATCAAGGATGTGATGAACGTATGAACAGACCCGAAGAGATCAGCAATATCATCAAAAGTCAGATCAAGAATTATAAGAGCAAGATCGATATGACCGAAACCGGCAAGGTCATCCTCGTAGGTGACGGCATTGCCCGTGTGCACGGACTGCGCAACTGTATGGCGAACGAACTGCTTGAGTTCGGTGACGGCAGCTTCGGCGTCGCCCAAAATCTGGAGGAGGAGACCGTCTCCGTGGCCATCCTCTCCGATAAGGATAATATCCGGGAAGGCTCGGATGTGCACAGAACAGGCAAGGTCCTGTCTGTACCCGTGGGTGAAAAGCTCCTTGGCAGGGTTGTCAATGCCTTGGGCGAGCCGATCGACGGCAAGGGTCCCATTGCATACAGTGGCACCAGACCCATTGAATCTGAAGCGCCCGGTATTATTGAGCGGGAAAGCGTAAGCGTTCCTCTGCAGACGGGCATTAAGGCCATCGACAGCATGATTCCCATTGGCAGAGGCCAGCGAGAGCTGATCATCGGCGACAGACAGACCGGTAAGACCGAGATCGCCATTGACACCATCATCAATCAGAAAAATACAGGCGTCATCTGCATTTACGTTGCCATCGGTCAGAAGCGGACCTCCGTTGCCCAGCTTGCCAGCCAGCTGCTGCAAAGCGGTGCAATGGAGTACACCATCATTGTTTCCGCCAGTGCGGCGGAAAGCGCCCCCTTGCAGTATATTGCCCCCTACAGTGGCTGCGCCATGGCGGAATATTTCCGGGAGCAGGGCAAGGATGTGCTCATCATCTATGACGATCTGAGCAAGCACGCCGTAGCCTATCGCGCCCTTTCTCTGCTGATACGCCGTCCCCCGGGAAGAGAGGCCTATCCCGGTGACGTGTTCTATCTCCACTCCAGACTGCTGGAGCGGGCGGCTCGGGTGGCGGAGGAATACGGCGGAGGCTCGATCACCGCCCTTCCCATTATTGAGACGCAGGCAGGCGATGTTTCTGCCTATATCCCCACCAACGTCATCTCCATCACGGACGGACAGATCTTTCTGGAAACGGAGCTGTTCCATGCCGGTATCATGCCTGCCATCAACCCCGGCATCTCCGTCAGTCGCGTGGGTGGCTCGGCTCAGCTCAAGGGCATGAAAAAGGTCTCCGGCGAACTGAAGCTCCTGTATTCCCAGTACCGCGAGCTGCAGGCCTTTGCCCAGTTCGGAAGCGATCTGGATGCAGACACCAAGGCAAGACTTGCGCTGGGTGAACGAATCGTGGAAGTGCTCAAGCAGGGCAGAAATGCCCCTGTGCGCGTGGGATGTCAGGTGGCCATCGTTTATGCGGTGACCAAGGGCTATCTCAATGACATTCCTGTCTCTCAGGTCCATCAGTACGAAAAGGATCTTTTTGCAAAGCTGGAAAACCAATACGGCAGTTGGCTGGCAAGAATTGAAGCAGGCCATTTTGACCAGCAGGATGAGCAGACACTCAAGGCCATCCTCGCTGAAATGCAGAGGTAATTGGCCATGTCCCAGAATACGAAAGCACTGCGCGTGCGGATCAAAAGCGTCAACTCGACCATGCAGCTGACCAATGCCATGGGTCTGGTCGCCTCTTCGAAAATACGCCGTGCCAATGAAGCGATGCTGAGGGGCAGAGATTATATGACCGCACTGGAGCACGCCATTGCCGTTCTTTCCGCAGACCGGGACTGCCTGAAAAGTCCCTATATGCGGGAAAGAGAGCCCCGCAGGACAAAGATCATCGTCATCGCGGGGGACAGAGGCCTTGCCGGTGGCTACAATGCCAATGTGTTCCGCCTTGCGTCGGAGTATCCCGATGCGGAGGTTATCCCCATTGGAAAAAGAGCCTGTGAACGATATGAACAGACCCCTGTTTCTTCGGAGCATTTTTCCTTTGCTGAAGCGGCAAGACTTGCAGATGAGCTCTGCACCGATTTTGCGGAAGAGAAGTTTGACAGACTGGGAATCATCGCAACAAAATACCATTCCATTATGAGCCAGGAAGCCTGTATCAAATGGATATTGCCCCTTCAAAAAGGGGAAAAAGACCATGTGGGCGGGACTGTGTTTGAGCCCGACCAGCTAACGGTACTTGATCACGTTGTCCGGGAATATGTTGCGGGCATCATCACGGTTTGCGTAAGAGAGAGCTTTGCAAGCGAGGTTTCGGCTCGCAGAATGGCAATGGACTCCGCAAGCAAGAATGCTCAGCAGATGATCAGTGATCTGCAGCTTGCCTATAACCGGGCAAGACAGGGTGCGATCACCCAGGAAATCACGGAGATCGTTGCCGGAAGCGGAAATGGATAAGAGGTGGTAAATTTGGATCTGCGCATAGGAAAAGTGACTCAGGTCATGGGACCTGTTGTTGACGTGCGATTTAACGAAGGCGAATTGCCCAAGATTCATCATGCGCTTACGATTCCTGTTTCAAACAGAGTGCTCACCGTTGAGGTGGCACAGCACATCGGTGACAACACCGCAAGATGCATCGCCATGGCATCCACAGACGGACTGCAAAGAGGCGTGGACGCGACCGATACAGGCGCACCCATCAGCGTGCCCGTAGGTCGGGAGACTCTGGGCAGGATTTTCAATGTCCTTGGTGACGCAGTGGACAATCAGCCCAATCCCGAAACCGCGGAAAGATGGAATATCCACCGCAGTGCGCCCAATTATGACGAGCTTGCGACAAGTGCCGAGATCTTTGAAACAGGCATCAAGGTCATCGACCTGATCTGCCCCTATGCAAAGGGCGGTAAGATCGGCCTTTTTGGCGGTGCAGGCGTGGGAAAGACCGTTCTGATCATGGAGCTGATCAATAACATCGCAAAACAGCACGGTGGCATTTCGGTTTTCACCGGTGTCGGCGAGCGAACAAGAGAGGGCAATGACCTGTATAACGAAATGAAGCAGTCGGGCGTTCTGAGTAACACCGCGCTTGTTTACGGGCAAATGAATGAGCCCCCCGGGGCAAGAATGAGAGTGGGTCTTTCCGGCCTTACCATGGCGGAATACTTCCGTGACACGGAGGGTCAGGATGTCCTTCTGTTCATTGATAATATTTTCCGCTTCACCCAGGCGGGCTCGGAGGTTTCGGCACTTCTTGGCCGTATGCCCTCGGCAGTTGGCTATCAGCCCACCCTTGCCACAGAAATGGGCGCCTTGCAGGAGAGAATCACCTCCACAAAGAGAGGCTCTATCACGTCCATTCAGGCGGTCTATGTGCCTGCCGATGACCTGACCGACCCTGCGCCTGCCACTACCTTTGCCCATCTGGACGCCACAACGGTCCTTGCCAGAAACATTGCTTCTCAGGGCATTTATCCCGCAGTTGACCCCCTTGAATCTACCAGCCGAATCCTTTCCCCGGAGATCGTGGGCAAAGAGCACTATGAGGTAGCAAAGGAAGTTCAGCGGATCCTTCAGCGGTATCATGAACTGATGGATATTATCGCCATCATGGGTATGGACGAGCTTTCCGATGAAGATAAAATGCTTGTTCAGCGGGCAAGAAAGATTCAGCGTTTCCTTTCTCAGCCCTTTGATGTTTCGGAGAAATTCACCGGCTTTCAGGGCAAGTATGTTCCCATTGCAGAAACCATAAGAGGCTTTAAGGAGATCATCGAGGGCAAGCACGACGACCTGCCCGAATCTGCCTTCCTCTTTGTGGGAACCATTGACGAAGCCGTGGAAAAGGGTAAAGGGTGATGAAATGAATACCTTCAACCTGACGGTGGCATCGCCGGACGGCAACAAATTCTGTGGGGAGGCAGTCAGACTTCAGGTAAGGGGTACAGAGGGCGAGCTTGCCGTCATGGCAGGACACGTTCCCTTTGTGACCTCTGTGGTCAAATGCGCCTGTGAGATCACGCTGGAAGATGGCACGAGGAAAACGGCCACAACAGACGGCGGTCTGCTGAGTGTAGGCACAGATTCTGTCACGTTGCTTTCCGGGTCGTTCCGGTTTGATGACTAGTGGCATAACTTGCCGGGATGACACATAAGCTCCCATAAGAAAAAATACCAAAGCCTCCCATTGGGGAGGCTTTTTTTATGGGAGGAAAATCATGTCTATTGTTACTTGGAATTGCCCCCTGAGCAGTCCCTTGCAGGCGCGGTTTTCCCGCCGGCTTCGGCAACTATATCCCCGACTGGAGCGGGAGGTGCTGACCCACACTGCCGGGGGAAGACCTGTGGAGGTCCTGCGTCTGGGGCAGGGGGCGAGGCAGGTTTTGCTGACCGGGGGACACCACGCCAATGAGACTATTACCGGTCTGATGCTGTGGCGGTTTCTGGAGGACTACTGCCGGGGCGTCCGGGAGGGAGGCTGTCTGTTCGGCTTTTGTTGCCGGTGGCTGTATACCCATGCGACACTTCACCTGATTCCCTTGGTCAACCCCGATGGAGCGGACTTGGTGGCAGGGAAGCTTTCCTTGGATTCTCCGGAGTATCAAAACGCCCGAGAGCTGGCGGATACTCAGCCCCAAGTGCCCTTTCCTCAGGGATGGAAAGCCAATCTGGCGGGGACTGATCTGAATCTCAATTATCCGGCAAGGTGGGAGGTGGCCAAGGGGAAAAAAGTCCAGTGTCCCGGTCCTAGGGACTATCCCGGTGACCGCCCTCTGGATCAGCCGGAGACGCTGGCTCTTGCGGAATATACCCGGCGGATACGCCCGCAGGCCATGGGGGCGTGGCATACCCAGGGGGGAGAGATCTATGGGGCGCGTCCCGACGGGTCATTCCCCGATCAGGAACTGGCGGAAAGACTTTCCCTTGTGTCGGGATACCCTTTGCGTAAAGTCCCGCCGGAAAGTGCCAATGCCGGATTCCGGGACTGGTTTTTGCAGGAATTTGACCGCCCGGCATTTACCATCGAAGCCGGTTTGGGCGAAAATCCCCTGCCCCTGACCGACCTGCCCCAGCTCTATCAGGAAAACCTGCCCATCTTCGCCCTGCTCCTGGCGGGATTGTAAAGAAAACCACCATTTTGCAAATGGTGGTTAGTACGGGAATACTACGCAACTTCGTTGCTTCGTATGGGTTGCCTCGACGAGTTGCCAAGAAAAAACTCCGATGCATTGCATCGGAGTTTCTTCTTGGTGACCCGTACGGGAATCGAACCCATGTTACCGCCGTGAAAGGGCGGTGTCTTAACCGCTTGACCAACGGGCCTGGTAGCGGCAATCTGATTTGAACAGATGACACACCGGGTATGAACCGGACGCTCTACCAGCTGAGCTATGCCGCCATATTTGACAGGCAAGCATTATTATACAAAGGCTGTGGCGTTTTGTCAACAAAAATCTTTCTTTGCCACGGAATTATTTTCTCCCGGTTTTGCGGGCTTATTCACCCAGAAGTCCATCCCGGAACAGACCGGTGATCGTTACCTGCCTGATCTGGTTTTCCAGATTTTCTCCGGGGGCATAAACTTTCATATAATTGGGGGCGTGACCGGTGAACAGTCCATGCTCCGTCTGCTCAAACAAAACAGGCACAGTTTTCCCCACCATGGCTTCCAGATAATCATTTTCCAGCTGAGCGGCCACCTGACAGGCGGCGGCGGAGCGGGCTTCCTTGACGGCATTGGGATGCTGACCGGGCATTTTAGCCGCCGGTGTGCCGGCTCTGCGGGAGTAGGGGAACACATGGACCATGGCAAACCGGCATTGTTTCAGAAAATTCAGACTTTCCTGAAATTCTTCTTCTGTTTCTCCGGGGAAGGCCACGATCAGGTCTGTGGTCAGGGCACAGCCGGGGAAGTATTGCTTCAGAAGCCGGACACTTTCCAGATACCGGGCGGTATCGTATTTCCGGCGCATCCGTGCCAAAACTGTATCAGAGCCACTTTGCAAGCTCAGGTGGAACTGAGGGCACAGGTTGGGGAACTGGGACAAGGTACGGCAAAAATCCTCATCCACCGTTCTCGGCTCGAGAGAGCCCAGACGAATCCGGCATTGGGGTACAGCCCGGCAAAGCTCTGCCAGCAGGTCTTTTAGGGAACTTCCGTCCTTGAGGTCCACGCCCCATGAGGAAATTTCAATGCCCGTAATGACCAGCTCCCGATAACCGGCTTCGGCACAGCGGACAGCCTGCTCTACGGCAGTGTGCAGGGGCAAAGAACGAATCGGTCCTCTGGCATAGGGAATGATGCAGTAGGTGCAGAAATTACAGCAACCGTCCTGCACCTTGATCATGGCTCTTGTGCGCTCGGCCATACCTCCGGCAGGCAAGATCTCAAATTCCCGGCGGGACAGGGCATTGTCCACCTGAACAAATCTCGTCCGTTCCGTGACAGCCTGCTCCAACTGCCGGAGAAATTCCTCCCGACCACTGGTGCCCACCACCACATCCACGTCCAGTGCCTCCACGGCCTTGGGCTCGACTTGGGCGTAACAGCCACAGACGCCAATGACGGCATTGGGGTTTTGCTTCCGCACCCGCCGGATGATGTTCCGAGATTTTTTGTCGGAAACGGCGGTGACGGTACAGGTGTTGATGATATAGCAGTCGCACAGAGCAGTGAAGTCTCCGCGGATATGACCACGACTGTCCAAAATCTGCTCCATGGCCTGTGTTTCATATTGATTGACCTTACAGCCAAGGGTGTAGATCGCATATTTCATGGTAAGACCACCTTAACAGGATAGCTCCATTATAACGCAGTTTGTCAAAAAAGTATATGACATATTGCCTGCGCCTGTCCCATACCCTTGTACCATAAGGAAAGGGAAGGATGATGCTTATGTGGAAACGGGCAGTCTGCCTGATCTTGATCCTGCTGGTCGTTCTTGGTGTGCTTCCTGCGGTCCGGGCGGCAGAGCCGGCAGTGGAAGCGCCGTCGGCGGTGCTGATGGAGCGGGTCACCGGGACGGTGCTCTATGAGAAAAATGCCCACGAAAAGCTTGCCCCTGCCAGCGTGACCAAGGTCATGACCCTGCTTCTGGTCATGGAGGCTCTGGAAAGCGGACGAATCTCATGGGATGATACGGTCATCGCTTCTGAGACCGCTGCGGGAAAGGGAGGCAGTCAGGTCTATCTGGAAGCGGGGGAGCAGATGACCATGGATGAGATGCTGAAATCCGTGGTGGTGTCCTCAGCCAACGATTGTGCAACGGCTCTGGCGGAGCATATTGCCGGCTCAGAGGAGGCGTTTGTGTCCATGATGAACGCCCGGGCGCAGGAGCTGGGGATGAAGGATACCTATTTTGTCAACTGTACCGGTCTGGACGATGAGCCCAATGCCAAGGAGCACCTGACCTCTGCCTATGATATTGCCCTCATGTCCCGGGCACTTCTGAGCCATGAGGACATCCGCAAATATACCACCATCTGGATGGATACGGTGCGAAATGGGGAGTTCGGGCTGTCCAATACCAATAAGCTGGTGCGGTTTTACGAGGGGACAACGGGGCTGAAAACCGGCTATACCTCCACGGCGGGTCACTGCCTGTCGGCCTCCGCCATGCGGGGCGGAGTGGAGTATATTGCCGTGGTGCTCAATTGTTCCAGTTCCGGTCAGCGTTTCCAGTCCGCCAAACAGCTTCTGGATCACGGCTTTGCCAACTATACTCTCGTACAGCCCAGTCCCGAGGAGATCCCCTCTGTGCCGGTGATTTTGGGGCAGTCTGCGGGTGTCATCCCTGTTCCCGCGGAGGAAACCCCTCAGCTCATCGAAAAAAGCCTGCAAAATTCCGTATCTGTTCAGGTGGAGGTAGCCGAGCAGGTGCGGGCGCCGGTGGAGGCCGGTCAGCGATTGGGCACTATGACCATCCGTGCCGGAGATGGGGTGCTGGCGTCTATCCCCTTGATCGCTCCCGAGGCGGTTGCCCGACGGAGCTGGTGGGATGTGACCAAGGAACTCCTTCAGGCGGTTTGTTTTGGATAGGAGAAATAGCGGATGGACTGCGGTCTGTCCGCTTTTTTATGAAAAGTTAGCTGAAAACCCCTGTACAAAAGCCGGAGAATTTGGTATATTTAGATAAGACACGAAGCTGTCCCATGAAGCACGACCATAAAACATAAGGAGGTTTTTCAACATGAGTGTATTGACTGATTTGATCTATGGCGGTTCCAATGCAGTGGCGGGTTTGACCGAAGGTGCGGTCAACGATGCCATCGCCAAATATGGCGCGGACAAAGCGGTGAGCTTCCCCGATACGGCGTATTTCTTCCCCACCATCTACGCTGCTACCGGCGTAAAGGTCAAGACCCTTGGCGACCTGACGGCCTGCGTAGGCGTCCTGAAAAGCCTTATTACCAATCAGGAGGATCTGGGGCAGGCGCTCAACGCCGGTCTGGCAACTGCCGTCGGCGCGGAGATTCTGGAAGGCCTGAAATATGTAGAGGGTGGAGATCCCTACGCCACCGATTCCGGCATTGGCTTTGTGCCCGATCCCATTATCCGCTCTCTGGGCGTGCCTCTGGTCACCGGTGATATTCCCGGCGTAGCTGTGGTTCTGGGCAAGGCCGATGAAGCTGCCGATGTGGCCAATGTGGTCAAGGATTACCAGTCCAAGGGCATTATGACGTTCCTTGTAGGCGATGTTATCGAGCAGTGCGCCGAAGCCGGCGTAAAGATGGGTCTGGAAATGCGTGTCGTGCCTCTGGGTCATGATGTGACTTCCGTCATCCATGTGGTCACCGTTGCGGTCCGTGCGGCACTGATCTTCGGCAATGTCCAGCCCGGCGATCTGGGCGGACTGCTGGAATACACCAAAAACCGTGTTCCCGCCTTTGTCAACACCTTCGGCGCGATCGATGCCGTGGTGGTGTCTGCCGGTGCAGGCGCCATCGCCCTGGGCTTCCCTGTGGTGGTGGACATCGATCTGGGCGAGAATCAAGTTCCCGGTGCGCTGGAAAGCGTCTGCGATCACAGCGAAACGGTGAAGAAATCTCTGGAACTGCGGAATATCAAAATCAAATCCACCGAGCTGCCCATTCCTGTGGCTTTTGCCGCCGCCTTTGAGGGTGAGATCATCCGTAAGGGCGATATGAAGGCCGAGTTCTGGTCGGGCAAAAATCCCACTGCCGAGCTGGTTTTGATGAAAGATCTGTCCGAAGTGGAAGACCATAAGATCACCATCATCGGCGATGATCTGGATGCCGGTACGGATTTCGCTCTGGCCACCTTTGTGGAAGTGGCGGGCAAGAAGATGCAGGCGGACTTTGAAGCCGTTATCGAGCGGAAGATCCACGCGTGGTTCAACTACATGGAGGGCGTTATGCACACCGGTCAGCGCAACCAGATTCGCATCCGTGTGTCCAAGACCGCCTATGAAGCCGGTCTGCGCCTGAAGGACTTCGCGGAAGTCCTCTACCATATGATCATGGACGAATTCGACGCCGTGGTGGACAAGTGTCAGGTCACCCTGATGACTGAGCCTGCGCAGGTGCAGAAATTCCTTGACGAGGTGGCTATGCCCCGTTATAATGCCCGTGATGACCGCCTGTCCTCCATGACCGACGAGTCTGTGGATCGCTTCTATACCTGTATTCTCTGCCAGAGCTTTGCCCCGGCACACTGCTGTGTGGTCACCCCTGAGCGTCTGGGTCTGTGCGGTGCGGTGTCGTGGCTGGATGCCAAGGCTACCAATGAGCTCAACCCCAACGGTCCTTGCCAGCCCATTTTGAAGGAAGGCTGTCTGGATGAGCGCACCGGTCGCTATGAGACCGTCAATTCCATGGTGGCAGAAGCCACCCATGGCGCAGTGGAATCCGTCACCCTGTATTCCATTCTGGAAGATCCCATGACCTCCTGTGGCTGTTTCGAGTGCATTTGCGGTATCGAGCCTGTGTCCAACGGCGTCATCGTGGTCAACCGGGAATTCAAGGGCATGACCCCTGCGGGCATGACCTTCGGCGAGCTGGCCCCCTGCACCGGTGGCGGTGTCCAGACTCCCGGCTATATGGGTCACGGCAGACACTTCATCAGCTCCAAGAAATTCGTCTCCGCTGAGGGTGGTATCCAGAGAATCGTCTGGATGCCCAAGGAACTCAAGGACGATGTGGGCGCGCGCCTGAACGCCACCGCCAAGGAGCTCTACGGCATCGAGAACTTTGTGGATATGGTGGCCGATGAGACCATCTGCACCGAGGCCGATGAACTGCTGACCTTCCTGACGGAAAAGGGACACCCTGTTCTGGGTCTGGAGCCTCTCATGTAATTTACATTCTGTCCGGGGCAGAAACCTGCCCCGGACAAAACAAGTGCCATGCCTGACCCGTGAGGGCTCAATATAGTCCTCAGGGGTCAAGTATGGAAAGAAAGGAAAAACCCATGTTTCAAGTAACCTTTACCTTTGAAAATCAGTCCCCCGTGACTGTCACTGCCCCGCCGGACAGCAACCTGCTGGAGGTGGCACGGCAGGCCAATGTGGCCATTGACGCCCCCTGCTCCGGCAACGGCTCTTGTGGAAAATGCAAGGTCAAGCTGGTCAGCGGTGAACTGCTCTCTCCCAAGACCGGTCATATCTCTGAGGAAGAATATGCCGATGGCTGGCGGCTCAGCTGTGGTAGCCGTATCCTCTCCGATGTCACGGTCCTTGTGCCGGATATTGCCTCTGCCTACCAGAGCCGGATGAAGACTGCCGACCTGTCCTCCGGTGAGGAAGTGGCGGTGTTCGATAAGATCCAGCAGGAGATTCGGGACGCGGGCATCGGGATGCACAACAGCTTTTTCTCTCAGGTCATCACCATGGACACGCCCACTCTGGACGATACCATGCCCGATAACGAGCGTCTGGTCTGGGCTATTCAGGCGCAGATGGGGGCTGAAACAGTCGAATTGCCCTACTATGTGCTGAAAAATCTGGCAAAGACCCTTCGTGCATCGGATTTTGCCGTAAAGATCGTGGGCGAGCAGAAGGACGGACTGGTCAAGGTCTACGATATTGCCCCCGCCAATGATGAGACCCCTGCCTGTGTCATGGCAGTGGACATCGGCACGACTACCGTGGCGGCGGTGCTGGTGGACGTGTTCACCGGCAAGCTTCTGGCCAAGGCATCTTCCGGCAACGGACAGATTCGCTATGGCGCGGATGTCATCAACCGCATTGTGGAGCAGGGTAAGGACGGCGGTGTCCGCCGTCTGCAGGACGCGGTCATCAAGGAGACCCTGCGCCCCATTCTGGCCGGTCTGTGCAAAAGTGCCGGTATCAAGGCAGGTCGCATCCTGCGGGTGTGTATCGCCTCCAATACTACTATGAATCACCTGCTTCTGGGTGTGGACGCCGACCCTGTACGCATGGAACCCTATATCCCCAGCTTCTTCTCTGTGCGGGGACTGAAAGCCACAGACATCGGTCTTGGGGTAAACCCCTCCGCCGAACTGCGCATCGCTCCCAATATCGGCTCGTATGTGGGCGGTGATATTACTGCCGGCACACTGGCGACTCTCTTGTGGAACAAGGAGGAGTTCAGTCTCTTTGTGGACTTGGGCACAAACGGCGAGATCGTGTTTGGCAATCAGGACTTTATGATGTCCTGCGCCTGCTCCGCCGGTCCTGCCTTTGAGGGTGGCGACATCAGCTGCGGTATGCGGGCGACAGACGGCGCCATCGAATCCGTGACCATCGATCCGGATACCATGGAGCCCACCTACGCCATCGTGGGCGATGCGGGGCAGAAGCCTGTGGGTCTGTGCGGTTCGGGCATCATCGACATGATCTCCGAGCTGTTCCGCTGCGGAATCATCAATGCCAAGGGTCTGTTTGTCCGTGAGGGAGCGCGCATTGCCCGTGACCAGCACGGCACAGGCCGGTATATTCTGGCGACTGCTCAGGAATCCGCCACAGAGCGGGAGATCAGCCTGACGGAAGTGGATATTGACAGCTTCGTCCGGGCTAAGGGCGCGATCTATTCTGCCATCGACACCCTCCTTGCCTCTCTGGATATGGACTCCTCCGTGTTAGAGCACGTCTATGTGGCAGGCGGTATCGGTAGTGGCATCAATATGAAGAATGCCATCAATATCGGTATGTTCCCGGCTGTGGAGCTGGAGAAATATGAATATGTGGGCAATTCCTCTCTGGCAGGTGCTTATGCCATGGCTCTGTCCGATGAGGCCAATGCCAAGGTGGAGGAGCTGGCGCGGAATATGACCTATGTGGAGCTGTCCACCCATCCGGGCTATATGGATAACTTCGTGGCGGCCTGTTTCCTGCCCCATACGGATATTGCCCGCTTCCCCGACAGCGTCCCCGTGCGCTGAGAACGAGACCCCAAGAACAGGAGAGACCCCATGAGCGTGGAAAACCATAAAGAGGGCGTGCCCTTTGAGTATTATGTAAACCTTTTTGCCAAGCTTGACCCCCATGAAGCTTCTGCCCGTACCGGGGCAAGCTTTGACGGCAGGGCGTTTACCCTGCGTCTGGTGGATGCCACCTATACCATCACATGGCCGGAGTATACCACCACCGCCGACCGGGAGGATGCCTTTGCCCTGAAAGCTCTGCCGGGACAGACCTTTTTGCTTCGCTATCTGCTGGAGGGCAAGGCTGTGCCCGCGCAGGGGCAGTTCAGGACCTTCCGGGAAATGCCATGGGGGGAGCTGTATATCCAGCCCTTTACCGGCCGTTGCCTGACCCGTGCCGCCTTTACCTTCGGCACGCGGATAGACCGGTTTGCCTCCGCTATGGAAAAGCTTGGGGCAGAAAAGCTGACCCACGGCGACGCCTCCTACCGGCTGAGCCTGCTTCCGGGCTATGACATGGAGGTCATCGTCTGGGCAGGGGATGAGGAGTTCCCGCCCAACAGCCAGATTCTCTATTCGGATAATTTTGCCGAGGGCTTTGCCGCCGAGGATCGGGTCGTGGCAGGAGATATTCTCATTTCTGTGGTCAAGAGCAGGATGTGATTTGCGAACAGCCCTTGGACATTTGCACCAACCTCTGCTGAATTTCGTATAAAAATATCGATATATATTGGTGAAAATGCTGGCTTGACTTTTATTCGGGGAAAGGGTATAGTAAAGACGAACCATATGACTGACGGAATTCGCAGAGCACTGCGGTGGAATATGGTTTGTATGATGCCGACCGTCTGGGCAATTCAGTATGTGCTGGATTGCCCTTTTTTTACTAAAAGGAGCTATTTTCATGAGTTTTACTTATCGCGGGCTGAAGGGTCATCTGGAGCGCCACCACATTACTGAGGAAGAGATCGAGCGCAATCTCCAGCGCCTTCAGCAGCAAAATCCCCGTATCGCCATGGTCACGGACAGACCTACCCAGTCTGGTGACGAGGTGGTTCTGGACTATGCCGGTTTCTGTGACGGCGAGCAGTTTGCCGGCGGTACGGCGGAAAACCAGACGCTCATTCTGGGCAGCGGGATGTTTATCCCCGGTTTCGAGGAACAGCTTCTGGATAAAGTCCCCGGAGAGAGCGTCACGGTGAAGGTCACCTTCCCTGAGGCGTACCACGCCGAAAATCTGGCAGGCAAGGAAGCGGAGTTTCAATGTAAGCTCCATGCCATCCGGGTCAAGACCCCCTATGAGCTGGACGATGTCTTTGCCAAGGAAGTAGGCGGTTGCGAGACCCTTGAGGAAATGCGCCGGAAGCTGGGTGAAAGCCTGCAGGCGCACGCCGATGAGCGGGGAGAGATGGATCTGCAGGATGACCTGCTCCGTCAGGCCGCCGCCACTTTGGATTTCACGCCCTCCGACAAGCAGTTGGAGGCAGAGCTGGATAATCAGATGCAAAATCTGCAGGCACAGCTGGCTCAGCAGGGTCTGAGTCTGGAGATGTACTGTCAGTTTTTGAACACCACCCCCGAAAAGCTCCGGGAGGATAACCGGGAAGATGCTCTCCAGAGTATCCGCATGAAAGCGGCCCTGGAGCAGATCATCGACCTGGAGGGTCTGGAAGCCGGGAAAGAGGAGATCGCGCAGGCCTATACCCTCATCGCCCGCCAGAACCGCATGACCCTTGAGGAGCTGAAGCCCTATATCGACGGCGCCTTTGAGCAGGCTGTGATTCAGCAAGTGCTCAGCACCAAGGCCATGGCGCTGATTCGGGAAACTGCCCAGATCACCGAGGCAGAGTAACTTTGTCAAATACTCGCATTGACGGGTATTTATATTTCACTGATGGCCGCATTGACAGCCACAGAAAATAAGGAGGAAACCCCAATGGCAATCAATTTTGTTGACGGCAAGTACGTACGCGAGAACGGCACTCTGGTTCTCGACCCCACAGTCTATAAGGACTGGCAGATCGCTGAGGAAGCCGAAAAGACTCTGCCCTCCGTGGATTATTTCCGGGAAAAGCTGGGCCTGCTGCCCGAGGAGATCATCCCCTACGGCAAGACTCCCAAGATCGACTTCATCAAGGTCATGAACCGTCTGAAGGACAAGCCCGACGGCAAGTTCATCGAAGTTACCGCTGTGACCCCCACTCCCTTCGGTGAAGGCAAGTCCACCGTTTCTCTGGGTCTGATCGAAGGCCTGGGCTACATCGGCAAGAACGCCGGCGGCGCTCTGCGTCAGCCTTCCGGCGGCCCCACCATGAACGTGAAGGGCACTGCTGCCGGCGGCGGCAACGCTCTGCTCATGCCCATGACCGAGTTCTCTCTGGGTCTGACCGGCGACATCAACGATATTATGAAC
>JAZSAW010000049.1:0-22890 GCA_045602105.1 Candidatus Avilachnospira sp. | reverse complement strand
CAAAAATCTCTATGGGAAGGAAATCTGCAGATAAGCCTAAACCTGCAGATGATAATATGCCCAAGGAGCCTTTGGTTGATGTGTCCGATGAGTACGCAAGGACATCAATACCCGGGCAGGGTGCGGTTGAATTCGATACAGACTACAAGATTGGAAAGCACCATGAAGAGGTCAAAATCGCAAATTGGTTGCACAATACATACGGCGGTGACATCAAACTGCTTAATGAGGCAGATGAACTCGGTGTAAAAATGCCAGACTTCAATTGGCGCGGGAAGCTGTGGGAACTCAAAACAACAAGTACCTCGAATGCAACCGATTCTGCAGTTAGAAAAGCAATAAAACAAATCCAAGATAACCCCGGAGGAATTATCTTGGATTTTGGTGATCAGGAAATTGATGTCGATGCTTTGTGTTCTGTCATAAGCAAGCGCGTTGTACGGTGTAAATTAGAGCACTTTGATGTGATGATGCGATCTAATGGTAGAGCTATAAAGGTTTTAAGGCATAAAAAATAGAGGCTTTACCGCCCCCGCCAGATAAGGGCAGAGGGGAGCCTCTAATGGTATTATATGCGGTTGTAATCAAAAAATCAATAGGTTATCTGAAAAAATTAAAAAGTTGTTAAAAGCATCGTGCTGAAAATGCACGGTGCTTTTTTCATACACAAAATTACCGCTGGCCCGGCGGAAACAGCAGGGTGGCTGCCACACGGGGAACTGGCCCGGGAAAAAGGAAAGCAGCAGAAAGGAGCCAGATATGAAACTGCAGTGGTTGAAAGAAATTCTGGGCGACGCCTACACGGAGGAGATGGATGCTAGGGTCAGCAGATTTGCTTGACAACAAAAGACACTTCGCCTAGAATAGTGGCATCATCACCACGGAGGTGCTTTATGATACGGAAAATCATTGGTTGGGCCTGTATAGTTATTGCTATTGGCGGTTTTGCTGGAGCGAATACATCCTCAGAGGGAGTTGCTTTCAGCGTCGTTTTGGCAGTTATCTTCCTCGCTATCGGTCTGCTTTTGCTCTTCAAAAAGGGAAAAAGCAAGGAAGCGAAGGCTGAAGCCAAACAGAGAAAAGCAGATGCCAAGTCATTTCAGGAAAAGGCGTTTTCCGGAAATCATGCAACCGGGCTTCCTCTGGCGCAGGATGTGCCTTGTGTAGTTCCTTCCCAACCTGATCGGATCGCCAACAACAGTAGCGGTAACGCATTCAACCTCGCATATAACAAGATCACAGATATGCAGGTGGTCACCGATGTTGAAATCCAGAAGCAGTATGTCAGCAGCGTAGGTGGCGCCATCGGAGGAGCTGTTCTGTTCGGACCTTTGGGCGCCATCGTGGGTGGCCGTGCAAAGGAAAAGACTGCGAAGAATATCGAATACTATTTTGTTATTACCTACAAGAAAGAAGACGGCCTCGAAGCTGTTTCTTTCCGTCTTGCCGATGCACTGGTTGCACAAAAGGCTACCCGTATCAGTGACCGGCACAGACCCTTGCTGTCTGCGGAAAGAGTCACGATCGATCTGTGATTCAGTCGGCGGGGTAACACGGCTTAAGATGGAAATAAACAACACCGCCGGAGGGTATCCCTCCGGCGGTGTGTTGCGTTATGTGTAAGGGAAAGCTTATTCCACTTCCTGCTTCTTGGCGTAGCATGCACCGATGAGCATGACCACCGCAAAAACGATGAGATAGAACAGGGCGGGGAAGGTGAATCCGCCACCGGCTTCCTTGGCAGCGAAGAACTTGGCAAAGCCGTGGGAGTAGATAGCGGCGCCAACCATGAAGGCACTGCTGATAGCAGCCAGAGCGGGGATCAGGAAACGCTTGACAAAGTTCTGGCTCTTGTCCTTCATCATCTTCAGGAAGATGGGGATGTACATACCGTAGAGGGTGATGATGGGCAGTTCGGAGGAGTCAAAGCAGAACAGACCGAACCAGCCGGAAGTCAGGTTTGCGCCGTAGAAGTAGACCAGCCAGGCGAAGCAAACCAGCAGACCCACGATGGAAGAATTGGTGGGCATATTGGTGTACTTGTCCACCTGAGCGAAGACCTTGGGGTTAGGACCGTAGCCACGGGCGGCAATGGAATACATGCCACGGACACAGCCCAGCATCAGGCCGTTCATGGTACAGGCGCAGGAGATGATGATGAACACTGTCAGCAGAGAGCCGATGAAACCGCCGAAGGTGTTGATGAAGGCCTGCTGAGAGGAAGAAGCCATGAGCTCATCGATGGAGATGGCGCCGCAGATGCCCAGATAGTACAGGACATAGACAGCAACGACGATGATGCTGCCCAGAGTTAGGGCGATGGGCAGATTGCGCTTGGAGTTCTTCAACTCTGCGTTGATGGAGGTGGCGATGATCCAACCCTCGTAAGCAAAGGCCAGAGCCACAACTGCCATGAGCAGACCGCCGGACTGAGCCTGACTTTCCACCGTAGCGGTGAAGTTGTTGGCCAGCTGACCGTTGCCCATACCGATGATGGTGCCGACCACAGCCATGAGGAGCAGGGGGATCAGCTTGATGACCGTGCCGGAGACCTGGAACTTACCGGCGAGGACGGGGCTCAGGGCGTTGAGGGCGTAACCGGCAGCCAGGAACAGGCCGGCCAGGATCAGGCACTCAGGGCCGGTAACGGGGTTCTCGAAACCGATGAGCACGCAGGTGTAGCGGGCAGAGAGCCAAGCCAGAACGCTGGTGATGGAGGGATAGTAGATGGTGGTCATGAACCAGCCGACATAGTAGGCGTACTTTTCGCCCAGGGTAACTTCGGCGTAGTCCACGATACCATTGACTTTCTCGTGCTTCTGCGCCATGATGCTGAAGGCATAGGAGCAGATCATCATGATGGCGCCTACGATGATGAGGCCCAGAACGCCGGTCATGGCGTCACCGCCGGTGGCGGCCAGAACAGATTCGGTCTTAAAGAAGATTCCCGAACCGATGACGATGCCCACGACCATACAGATAGCGGTGAACAGGCCATACTTTTTTGTCAGTTTATTCTCCAAAATTTTTCCTCCTGTCTTTGTTGCGACTTCTCGCTTTATTGAAGCGCTTGGGTATAATATCATCATTATAACGAATCTTTCCAGAAAAAACAACAGGAAATATTCTGTTGTCCGAGAACTCTTTTTTGAGGAAAAAAAGTATGGAAAATCGGTGGGATCTGCGCTATACTGGGAATAACCTGATATGGGAGGAAACCGCTATGACTGTTTCGGAGCTCTATGACCTGAATCATACTTTGGCAAAGCCCTTGTTGGAAAAATATTTATATCCCTGGGAGGCGCTGGGGGAGATCGGCGATTTTATTCTGCAGTTGGGTCAGACCTTGCCGGCGGAGGAATATGACCACCCGTCGGAGCAGGTGTGGATCGCCAAAACCGCCAAGGTCGCACCCACTGCCAGTATCACCGGCCCTTGTATCATCGGCAGGGAAGCGGAGGTGCGCCACTGCGCATTTATCCGGGGAAATGCCCTGGTGGGAGAGGGCGCTGTGGTGGGAAACTCCACGGAGCTGAAGAATGTCATATTGTTTGATAAGGTGCAGGTGCCTCATTATAATTATGTGGGCGATTCCATTCTGGGCTACCGAGCGCATCTGGGCGCGGGTGCCATCACCTCCAATGTAAAGAGCGATAAGGCGCTGGTGGTCATCAAAAACGGCCAGCAGACCATTGAGACCGGACGAAAAAAAGTCGGCGCTCTGGTGGGTGACGGTGTGGAGGTAGGCTGTGGCTCTGTCCTCAATCCCGGCACCGTGGTGGGAAGAAATTCCAGCATCTACCCTCTGTCCAGTGTCCGGGGGGTCGTCCCGGCAGACAGCATCTATAAGCATCAGGGAGAAATTGCCCGCCGGAAATGATCGTAAATAAAAAAGCTGTTGCAAACAGGCGTTTGCAACAGCTTTTTTATTACTTTTTCTTAGGCCTTATCGCGCTTTTTTCTCACGATCATGGTCAGAAGCGTCGTAGCGAAGCCTACGGCACTGACTGCCAGGAGCATGATCCAGTGGCCGATACCCGCATCGCCCGTGTCGGGAGAGGTGGGTGCATCGGGCTCGTAAGGCTCATAAGGCGGTGTGGGATATTCAGGATTCTCAGTGTATCCGCCACCGGGAGTAAAGACATTGGTAAAGACAAAGGGTTCTGTGTCACTGACCGCAACGCCGTCCTTAACCAGTTCATAATGAAGCTGATTGCGGGCGCTGTCATAGAGCACAGTGATCTTCACCTTGTACTCTCTGGTGCTGTAAGACACGCCGGGAAGGTCGGTATCTACCTCACGGATGTAATAGGTGTAGGTCTTTCCGGCATCGGACTTGCGGAAGGTGCCCACATTCAGCACGGCTTCGCCGTCTCTGTTGGAGGTTGCGGTATCGATCACATCTCCATCCACATCCGTCAGTTCGAACACAAAGCCTTCCGGACCGTAGCCTCTGCCCTTGAGGATCTTCTCTACATAGAGGTCAACATCAATGGGCTTGGGCTGGGGATCGGGTTTTCTGTAGGTGTTGCGGAAAGCGATCTCCGTCTTTTCTTCAGTGCCGACCTTGTAGACAACTTCTTTCTCCAGAACGCCATCGTTGTTGGTAACAGTAGCGGTGACGTAATAGACCGTTGCGTCATAGCTCACATAAGATGCGTTGCCCTTGGCTTCCTTGACCACATAGTAGTAAGAGCCAACACGGTCCAGAGAAATTGCATCGAAGCTGAATGTACCGTCGGCATTGACAGCGGTATCCACAGGCTGAGCATCTTCGGCCACAACGTGATCCACGCCGGTCTCGTAGAGTTCAAAGGTGAACTCACCGTTCTGCATGGCTCTGCCGGACAGGGTCTTGGTACCGGAGATCGTCAGCGGAATGGGAGCAGGAGTGAAGGTGTTGGTAAACACGATGCCAACGCCTGCCACATGCTCTTTTTCCTCGATCTGATGGACACCGGCGACCAGCTTGCCGTCACCGGGATCTTCCACGACCACTGTGACATAGAACGCATTGTCATCATAGGTCACGCCGGTCTCTGTGCCGGGCTTTTCCTTGATGATGTAGTGGTATTCTCCGGCTTCCTTATAGGTCAGACCGTCGAATGTGAACTTAGTGCCGGTATTGACAACTTCATCCAGCTTTTCACCCTGTACAAATACGCCATCGTCATTCTTTTCAGCGGCGTACAGTTCAAAGGTGAAGATGTCCTTCAGGATACCGCCGACCAGAGTCTTGGTGCCTTCCAAAGTCAGTTCTTCGGATTCGCCTGCCTTGTAGACGTTGGTAAAGACGATCTCATCAACAGCCTTACCATCTGCCTTGTAGGTCACAACAGGATCCAGAAGCTTGCCGTCCTCATGACCCACATCAATGGTGACGGTGTAGACAATATCGGAGTATGTCACGCCTGCGACATTGCCTTCTGCTTCTTCCACAGTGTAGGTGAAAGTGCCGGCCTCTTCGAAAGTCAGCGGATGGAAAGCGAACACACCTTCGTTGGAGGTGCCGTCACCGTTGTTGATGACTGTTTCCACCTCGTTGCCGTCGGCATCCTTCAGAATGAAGCTGAAACCGTCGGTGTGGAGCATTCTGCCTTCCAGAACTTTTTTGCCGGAAATGGTGGCGATCACAGAGCCCTCCGCAGTATAGCGGTTGGTGAAGGTGATGCCATTTTCCCCGCCGTCCACTGTATAAGTGGCCTTCAGGGAGGTAGGATCTTCGGGATCTTCGGCCACAGTCACAGTTACATGGTGTGCCTTAGTATCATAGATGATGCCCGTGGCGTCATCTCTGGGCGCTTCCTCCGTAACGCCGGCGGGAAGCTGTTCCTTGATCACGTAATAATAAGTGCCCTCTTCATCAAAGGTCATTTCGGGGAAGCTGAACAGACCTTCGTTGCCTGCAAGGGTGGGATCGTTCTGCGTCAGAACAGCCTGCACGCCGTCGGCAACAACGAACTCCTCATTGGCTTCATACAGTTCAAATGTGAACGTATGCTCGGAAGTCCAGTCATGATCCTGAAGGATCTTGTTACCGGTGAGGGTCAATTGGGCAGGGGCGTGATTGAATACATTGTAGAACTCCATGCCACTGAGTGTTGCGGTGATGGTGCCGTTGGAATCAATGGCATTGCCGATGATGGTATTGGACACCAGCTGACCGTTGCCGTTATCCGTCACGGAAACCAGAACATAGAACACGGTCTCATCGTAATCGATCTGGCTGTCGCCGGTGTTGCGCTCCACGATAATATAGCGGTAGCCACCAGCCTGGTCGTAGGTTTTTTCGCCAAAGCTGAAGCCAAAGGTGCCATTTCCGGCGTCATAGTTGGAGGTCGTGCCGTCTGCTACATTGTCCACCGGGACAAAGCGTGCATCGGTTTCATAGAGTTCGAAGGTGAACTCACCGGTGCTCTGCGTGCGACCGTCCAGAGTCTTGATACCACTGATCACAGCCGTGGTGGGATAAGGCGTATAGTCGTTGGCGAAGGCGGGTGCGCCGTTGGGATAGCTGACCTCAGCCACCAGTTCGCCTGCCAGATTGTCACGGACAGTGACCTGCACAGGCCATGTGGAACCATCATAGGTGACACCATTCAGCTTGTTGTTCGTTGCATTGGCGGGGATGCGTTCTGCGATCACATACTGATGATCCCCTGCGGTGGTGTAATCTACTGTGAACTGCACCTTGCCGTTACCGTCGTTGGCAACAGTCTGCAGAACAGCACCGCTGGCATCCAACAGCTGGAACTGGAACATATCCGCTGCCAGCAGACGACCGGTCATGGTCTTGGAAGCCTCGATGGTGGCCTCAGTGGCAGCAGCCTTATAGGTATTGCTGAAGCGCAGGCGTGCGCTGACGCCGTTTTCGTCCGTCACATTAACAGAGTTGACCACCAGCGTGCCCTGAGTGAGATCTGCCACCACCTGAACCGTGACATACAGGGTCTTCTCATCGTAGGTCACGCCACCCAGAGAACCGGCAGCTTCCTTGACAGCGTAGTAGTAATAACCGGTCTTGTCATAGGTCAGTTCATTCAGACCCTCGAAGCTGAACGTGTTGCCTACATTGGTGGTTTCGGTGATGTAATTGCCGGTGACAAAACCATTGTCGGTGAGATAAGCCTCGTAGAGTTCGAAGGTAAACTCGCCGTCGTTCAGATCTCTGCCATTGAGCACCTTTTCGCCATGGATAACGGTTTCCGTATCAACAGGAATGTACGTGTTATTGAAGGGAGCTTCATAGGACAGGCTGGGAACGACCTGAGTTGCGGGATCATAGCTCACAGTACCGTCGTAGCAGGTCGCACCTTCGGAATTGGTAACCGTAGCTGTTGCAACCAGACCGGAGGTTTCGGGATCAGAAGAAACGTCCACAGTGCAGTAGTACACATTGGGATCATAGATCATCTGTCCGTTGTTGCCGGTAGCTTCCTTCAGCAGGAAGTAGTATGTGCCCTCCTGGGTGAAAACCAGATCGTGGAATATGGCAGCGCCCTCACTGTTGGTATCGACCGTAGTGGGAACAACACCGTCGATGGTGAAGTTGGCATCGGTCTCATAGAGTTCAAAGGTGTAACCTTCCGCGCGGATACCGGTTTCGGCATCGTCAGTCATGGTCTTGAGCACGCCGAGAGAAACCTGCACAGAGCCTTCGGAGTTGTAGACATTGGTGAATTCCGTGGTCACATCCCATGTGTTGGTGGTGGGATCGAAGTCCACATTCACATCCTGATGACCAATGACATCGACGATTTCCAACTGACCTGCACCATTGTCTTCCACGACAATATCAAAGTAGCAGTAGGCGGAGTCGTAGGCGATACCGGGAAGATCACCGGGGAGCTCTCTCACACGGTAGGAGTATGTACCGGGTTCGGTGTAGATCTCACCGGAGTTGCTCTGGAAATCGGCGGTCCGGTCAGCATCGTAATAGTCAACGGTCACTTCTTCAATGGTGGAATGTTGATCGTGGCTCACATGCTTCTCCACAGCAAAGGTGAAGCTGTCGCCGTCCACCCAATCTCTGCCCTGCAAAATCTTCTTGGCAAAGACATCTACAGCCGTGGGGCTCACAGGCTGGGCATAATAGGTGTTGGTGAAGGTCAGGTTGGCGGTTTCACCAATGATGACATCCACAGAAGCCATGTTGTTGGACTGATCGCAGGTGAATCCGGGGAGCAGGGTCTCCGTAGCGGTGACACTTGCACCCTCGGGCAGATCCTTGATGAGCAGGGACTGTCCGTGGGACAGATCGCAATCAAACCAAGCCACACCGGTATCATCGGTCTCGATGTGCACATTGGCGGTGGAGGTAGAACCGTCTGCGTTGACCAGCAGTGCCTCATAGACGGTATTGGTATCCGCACCGGTCAGTTCAAAGGCAAAGGAAAACGCATAATCAGAAGTCAGATGAGGTGCGTAGGAGCTGTCCACAGTCTTGCTGATCTTCACATCACCGGTAAAGACAGCGGAGTTGGTGAAGACCACATCGGCGATGTGATTGCTTCGGGCGGTGATGACGGCTTCACTTTCCTGCTGACCGTCAACAGTGATGGAGCTGACTTCGTATTCACCATTCACCTCTTCGGTGACGGTGTAGGTATTGCCCTCAGGCAGACCTGCCAGCCAGGCAGAGTCGCCGGGTGCCAGTTCGATGGTGTAGGTATCTGCAAACGGGATCTCCTGCCATGCAGAGCGGACGCCATCAGTCTCTGTCACCAGATAGATCACAGCGTTTTCATGGCTGCCGGCGGTCAGAGCAATGTGGAAGGTATAGACCTGCCCGTTATCCGTCAGGGTATCGTCGATGACCTTGGTCAGCTTGAGACCCTCGGGCGGATCAATGGTCAGCAGACCGTTGTTGCCCAGAATGG
The DNA here is from genome assembly GCA_045602105.1 of Candidatus Avilachnospira sp. GTDB lineage: Bacteria > Bacillota > Clostridia > Oscillospirales > Oscillospiraceae > Avoscillospira. Next base: position 14,011 of record JAZSAW010000049.1, on the reverse strand, counting down.
CATCCAGATGGTAGCCGATAACGACGTCGTTGTGAACGATGGGATACTCGGAATAAGGCAGAGTCGCCGTGTCATTGGCGGTCTTGGGAACAGAAGTTCTTGCCTCATACAGATGCAGAGTGCCTTTCTTGACGACCCAGTTTCTTGTACCCTCCAACTGCTCTACGCGGTCAGCCGCCAGAGCCTGAGCGGGAATGGGCTGATACTGGGTGGTGTAAGTGGCTCTGCCACCGTTGGAAGATGCGGAATAGACCACATAGGCGCGGTAGTAGGTGTTTCCGTCGCCGGCGGCGGGCTTGCTGCCGGAATAACGGACATAGCCGTTACCGCTGGCAACGTAGATGGGCATATCCTCGTGGTAGTAGTACCGTTCATTCTCTTCTGAGGGGAAGAAGTTGACGTAGGTGTTGTGCAGCTTGTTGGGGTGGTTGCCGGCCTCCAGACCGGTGGTATCCCACTGGTTGGTATAGAAGATGTAGTTGCCGTTGGCATCGGTCTTGAGACCTTCCGTGGCGGTACCTTCCATGTTCAGCAGATCGATCTCACTGCGCAGACCCACTTCATAGATCAGGCGGGTAGGTGCGGTAGCACCGGTTTTGGTCAGGGTGATCTCCGTGGCAGTGGTGGGATCGTTGGAATTCAGCTCCACATTGTATTCCACCATGGGAATCAGAGATGCAGGCAGTTTGCCGTAGACAATATCTTCGGTCACGTTGCCGCCTGCATCCAGCGCGGAACGCACCTGAATGGAGGCGTAGAGCATATCGGTGTCTCGATGACCCTCGCCCACATCGCCCAGGACCAGATAAGACTTAATGGCATAGGCGGCCTTGCCGACCATATCGGCATCGATGCCGTCGCCGTCCCAGAAGCCCAGATACTTGTCGTTGGCATCGGCATACCAGCCGACCCAGTTGCTCCAGGTGACATTGCCGTCATAATCCACATTGTAGGCCAGCTGACCGGCCTGCCATGCCTTTCGGAGCAGATCCTGTGCAGTCTGGGTGGCAGCGGGATCACCGATCTGGCCCAGTTGCAGACGGGAGATCAAGGACCATACCAGTTCATTGCCGGCATCGGTGGGGTTTTCTACTGTGCCCATGCCGGTGGCCACCAGCTGGGCAAATTTTTCGCCGGTATAGAGGGTATCGCCCAGCTGGACGCCCTCGACCTGCTTGACCTCCATGTTGGGCCCGATATAGTCCTTAAATTCCAGATAGCCACTGTGGTCCACATCACTGCCTTCCACCAGAGTGGGGTAGTACATGGTCTGCAGAACGATGGTATCCACGATTTTCTGGAATGCAGAAGACAGGTCATTGGAGGTACTTGCTCCAAAATACTGATCCACATAGTTCTGGCTCAGAGGGAGGGTGTCGTTGTTATTATTCACGCCGTCATTGAGCTTGGTGACCTGACGGTAACGGGTCTGTCCGTACTGCCGGTAGGTATGATTTTCCAGATTCAGAGTCTCGCCCTCATTCAGGCCGTTGAACTCTGACCAATAATCATTGACGGTGGAGCTGGCAGTGGCGTTCATGGGATCCATGACACTGATGGCATTGGAATCGCTGCCGACGCCCAAGCCAAGGGTGTAGAACAACGGCTCTACTTCATCGCCGTATTTCTCACCGATCTTCTCTTTTGCCCAGGAGGCGGTCAGCTGGGTCACAAATGCCATATCCGGCGTGGTGCTGTTGGCGCTACCGTTACCCATGTTGTAGCTGCCGATATTGGTATAGGTGTTGACAGCATAGGTAGGCGCGCCGTCACTCATCAGCACCATAATGGGAGTCCGGGTAGTACCCACTTGGAAGCCTTCGGTGATGACGGTATCCAGATCGGGATCGGTCAGCTCCTCCATGGCGGTATAGATACCGTCCTGAATATAGGTGGCGCCGACCACTTCCCGGCTGCCGGTGGGACGGCGGTTGTCGGAATTGCGGACACCGTTGCTCACGGTGACGTTGTCATTGTTGCTGAGATAGATATAGGAAGGAATGGTCTCATTGTTGAATGTAGTGTTGCTGGTGGTGGTATAGCGATCCAGAGGCATCAACAGGGTCGCATCACTGGAATACAGAACAACGCCCACACGGTTATAGTTATTCAGCGCCAGCAGATCACCGATGGCCTTGTTTGCGGCCTGTACCATCCGGCTGTCACGGCTGTTGCTGTCCATGGAGCCGGAGACATCCAGCACGAACATGGTGTCGATGGGCAGGGTGGAATAGCCCATGATGGTCTTGGTGGAGGAGATCGCAGACAGGGAGATGAGGAAATCCCGGGGATTCTCCAGTTCCATGGTGAAGCTTTCTTCCTCATCGGTGGCTGCAAGGTAGGCCTCGGCGGATTCAAAAACAGACTTATCCGTCCAGACACCGCCTGCGTAGGAGGTGTTCAGACCGTCATAAACCGCTTTCCAGTTATTGACCGTAGCAGGGTCAGCTTCCTTGACGCCCAAGCCGCCAAAGACCGCAGTCCTTGCGCTGGCAGGGATACTGATACCGGACAGATTGCCCAGTACCAGCAAAACGGCAAGTGTGCCTGCACATACTTTCTTCCAAAAACCATTTCTTCTCATTTTTAATTCCTCCAGAGTTTCGCTGAGTTGGGATGGTATCCCGTTGCCGATTATCGCAACATTTCTTTGGAAAATGTTATGTAAACCAAAGGGAACAGCCCCTAACTTATACTTTATCAGGGGATTCCTATACAAGATAATTTTACATCTCTGTATTGCGTAAGTCAATGAGAATATGCCGAGATTCCCAATGAAATCTCGGCATATTTTTGATCACAGCATGGGTACCAGCTTGCAGAACAACACATATCGCGCGTCCTCGTAATGATACGCACAGGTGGACAAGGTCACGATTCTGTCCGCTTCCGTTACATCCAAATCGGAGGCAAATTCCGACATGGCACGGACTTTTTCCAGATAGGCGGAAAATTCCTCATCATCCCGGTAGGAAAGCTGATAAATATCGGAATTTCCCGGCACGACACTGCCGGCAAAGACCTGCAGGCTGTAACTGCCTGTGGGCGTCACCAGAAGCAAATTCGGATGTTGGCGGCGGTAATCGGCTTCGGAATACCGGCTCAGAGAGGCAAACATGGTGCCGTCCAGCATATTGTGACCGTAAATAAAGGTGTTGCGGTCCGTAAAGTCTGCCTCGTTGCGGAAGTCCATGAAAATAGAGCCGTTGCGATTGACCGTTCCGTCAATCAGGTGGTTCAGGTAATAGTCATTGTCCGTTCCCCGGACCACAGGGTAGTGGATACTGCCATCATTAGAACTGATCCATGCCACCGTCTGGGGATTGATGGCCTGCAGGGCGTCAAAATCCACCTCCATGGAGGGACGTGTCACATCAATGGCAGGGGTCTCTTCCTCCACCACGGTGGTCTCCATCTCTACTGCATTGGGTTTTTGTACGGTCACCACGCTCTGCGCCAGCGTATCGTAGGCAGAAGCACCGGCTTCCCGCTCCTTGTTGCTTTCCATGATTTTCACAATACTGAACACGCAAGCCGTGGCAAAAACCAGCATAAGCAGAATCAGCACCGTACCGGGCAGTTTTTTCCGGGGCTCCAGAGCTGTTTCTCCTTTTTTTCGGTAAAGGCGCACCCATTCCCGGATGTCCTTGGACGTCCATCCTGTTTCCCGTGCAAGGGCATAGATGGTCTCTCCGGCCAGATACCGGTTGATCACGGCCAGTTTTTCTTCCTTGGTGGCTTTGGCAGACATGGGATCACCTCTGATGGTTTTATAGGAGCAATTATAGCACAGAAGAGGAAAAAGAGGTAGAGGGAGTTTGTTCGGAATTTGGGCAGACGGATACAATGGGCACAGCCGTTATGGCTATGCCCATTGTTGTATCAGCAGTAAAAATCTTTGATTTTCTTGGCGCGGGAGGGATGACGGAGCTTACGGATCGCCTTGTTCTCGATCTGGCGGATACGTTCGCGGGTAACGCCAAAGATCTGACCGACTTCCTCCAGGGTGTGGGTGCGTCCGTCATACATACCGAAACGCATCCGCAGAACATCGGCTTCCCGCTCGGTCAGGGTGCCGAGAATTTCGCTGAGAGCTTCTGCCAGCAGGGTGTTGGAGGTGGCCTCCGCAGGTCCCATGGTGTTGTCGTCCTCCACGAAAGAGCCGATGGTGGTGTCTTCCTCGTCACCCACCGGGGTGTCCAAAGACAGGGTATCGGCGGCAGTGCGGTTTGCCTCGATGATTTTCTCAATGGGGAGATTCAGTTCTGTGGCGATCTCTTCCAGTGTGGGCTCACGACCCAGCTCCTGCACCAGCTTGCGGTTGCAGCGGGTAGCCTTGTTGATGACCTCCACCATATGCACCGGGACACGGATGGTCCTCGCCTGATCCGCGATGGCGCGGGTGATGGCCTGCCGGATCCACCAGGTCGCATATGTAGAGAATTTGTTTCCCTTTGTATAGTCAAACTTGTCCACAGCGCGAATCAGGCCCGTGTTGCCCTCCTGAATCAGATCCAGAATGTGCAGACCGCGACCGGAATATTTCTTGGCAATGGACACAACCAGACGCAGATTGGCCTCTGTAAGCTGGTTTTTGGCTTCCTTGTCGCCCTCTGCGACCCGCCGTGCCAGTTCGATCTCTTCTTCTGCGCTCAGGAGCTTTACCTGACCGATCTCCTTGAGATACATCCGCACAGGGTCATCCAGATTAAATTCTGCCGCCAGCTCCACGGGATCGACCAGAGGCTCGTCATCGCCCTCGGGCAGGTCGTCCAGGTCGGAATCCACAGAGGTGTCCAGCTCCAGCTCCAGTTCCGAGCCAACGATCTGGATGCCCATGGCTTCAAAGGTGTCATAGATCTGCTCAATACGCTCTACGGGCAGGTCCAGCTTCTCCAGCTCGGCATTGAGCTCCGCCGCCTGGATAGAGCCGTCCTTCCGGGCCTTGGCGATCAGGGCGGCCACCGGGGACTTCATATCTTCAATTTGGTTTGTTTGCTTCGGGTTCGACATGCTCCATCCTCATTCCCAAACGATTGTGCAAAACGGCAAAAGCCAATTTTGGTCGTAACCTACACATTATATACTTATATTTGCCGATTGACAATAGGAATTTTCCACAATTTTCGAAAAAAAGCAGATTTATCTTGATATTTTGCGCCTGCTGTCGGTTGGTGGGGGGCCTTGCTGAGATTATCGGCGAATTTTCTCGGGCTTATACCTCTCCGGGTTTGAACTGCCTTGACGGTGGGAATACTGGAGGAAAACACCTTCAGAGAGGATGACTTACCATGACAGTAAAGGATTGTATGAATACCCATGTGATCGCTGTTTCTCCCGAGGAGAGCGTGGCGGTGGCCGCCAGGCTCATGGCTCGGCATAATGTGGGCGCACTGCCTGTGCGGGCAAGGGATGGCAGTCTGTGCGGGATGCTGACAGACCGGGATGTGGTTTTGCGGTGTACGGCGTTGGAACGCCCCCCGGAAAAGACCAGTGTAGAACGGATCATGACCCAGCGGGTCTGTACCGTTTCTCCGGCGGACAGCCTCAGCCACGCAGCGGATCAGATGATGCGAGAGCAGGTGCGCCGTCTGCCTGTGGTAGAGGGCAGAAAGCTGGTGGGCATGGTGACTCTGGGCGACCTGAGCCACCGGGACGATTACGCCATGGAGGCCGCAGAAGCCCTGAGTGAGATCACCGCCAATATCAAACAGTTGTAAGGGATGTATATTTTCAGGCGACCATTGGTCGCCCGCTGAAAACCGATTATAAAAAGCCCGGAGCATTTCGCTCCGGGCTTTTGCTGTATGGATTACATATCGAAGGGCTCGAGACCCAGAACGGGGTGGCCGACCTCAGAGAGGAAGGTCAGCAGTTCTTCGGGATCGCCGGTACCGCAGTTGGTCTCATCAGCGATCATGTCGGTGAAGTTCTCGATGCCGTACAGCTCCATGGCGGTCTCGTTGACCTTGTCACGGATCTGCTCCTTCAGGTCCTTGGGCAGCCAGACCAGACGAGCCAGACCGCCTTCTGCCTTCAGGAACTTCTTGGAGGCGATGAAGTGCTTGCCGTGACCCATGAAGCCGGGAGTCTGAACACCGCCACCGGTCATGGAGGCCATTTCGGAGAAGGTCATGCCCAGAGGAGTCATGCCGGCGAACTCACGGCAGGTGATGACCACGCCCATGGAGCAGGGCACAACACCGCAGATACATTCGAAGCAGCCGCAGGAGGTCATGGGATCTTCAAACAGGGAGTACAGGGTAACGTGCTCCAGCGCACCGTGGGAATACTCGGCGATGGCTTCGTCGATGTCCTCGTAACGGCCCACATGCTCGTCGATGCAACGTTCCTTGGTGACCACCTGGCAGGGACCCTGAGGATCCAGCTCGTTGGTAGCCCTGGCGTCCAGCCAGGACACAGCGCCACACAGACCCAGACGCTCGGGGGTGACGATACAAACGTGGCTGGGGGAGAAGGCCTGACACATGATGCAGGAGTAGAACACAGGCACGGACTCATCGGTCATGGACTTCAGACGCTCGTCGCGGACGTCGAAAATGTGGTTGGCTTCCTTACGAAGTTCGGCGTGGGGATCTTCGCCAACAACGATCTTCACTGCGCACTTGTCCACAACGGCATCGAACTCGGACTTGATCTTGGCGTAGAGGACTTCTCCGATGTGCTTGAAGCGGAAGCCGGCCTCGAAGTCGGCCTTAGAGATACGGACACGGATCATATCACGCTGACCGGTGTGCATAACGCCTTCCACGCAGTTGAGGAACTGGTGGATCTTACGCTCGAAGACAGGCTCAAAGTCAGGCTGCATAGCCTTGCCGGCCACTTCGATGGTGTAGGACAGGGAGATCTTGGAGCCGACCTCGATCTCGTCTAGCTCAGGACCGATGACCTCGATCTTGTGATCCTCCACCTCGGAAGCATCCTTGGTCTTGACCAGCTCGAAGCAGTCCTTACGGGAGCCGTCGATCTCCACCTGCATATCACCCTTACGGATGATCTCGCCTTCAAAGGCGGAGGAGAAGGCCACGGGGATGTCGATCTTGGTGATCTTCAGCTTGATGCCACGGGCTTCCAGAGAGGTGTCGATCCAGTCGTTGTAATCATCATAGATGATCAGGGACTTGGGAACGGCCCACATATCCTCGTGGTCGTTGGTGATGACAGGGAAGCCCAGCTTGATAGCGCCGGCGCCACAGGCGACAGTGATGTCATTGACGGGCTTAAAAGCGTTGACGAACGCGTTGATGCGGTCGAAGGTGTAGCGGTGGAAGCCATCGCAGTCGCCGGGCTGGATGTTGCCGAAGATCATAGCGGCGCGGACGACCAGAGAGATGACGTGACCGACGGACCAGATCTCCTGACCCACAGGCACCACGCGGACGCCGAAGCTCATGCTCATACCGGCTTCGTAAGCCTGATCGATGATACCGCCGATCAGGAAGACGAAAATACCGCGGGACTGATAGCCCTTGATGAGGGCGACAGCTTCCTCGGTGGAGGGAGCGGGCCCGATGATGACCACGAAGCCGGGGATGTCACCGGTGACCAGGGGAACACCCAGTTCACGGACTTCGGCGTCAGCGAAGTGACCCCAGTACTTGCGGTCGGGAGAGCCGGCCTCGCCGTAGGGGGCGGGGTTGCGGGCATACTTGCAGGCCTCGATCATCTCAGCGGCGATGGCAGTGCCGACGCCGGACTGGAAGATGGAGTTGGTTCTGGGCTCACGGAGCATCATGGCCTTGACGTCGGCCAGAGTTTCCTGAAGCTGACCCACAGTGGTGACCTTCTTGCCCAGATAGGCATAGATGCAGGCCAGGAAATAAGCGGTGTCGGGCATGGTCATGGGGGCATCGGCACCCAGTTCGGCGACCAGCTGGTTTACATCCGCCTCGGCCTTGGCGAACATTTCGTCAGAGCCGGAGAATACTCGATCAAATAAGGGTCTTGCCATTCTATTCATTCCTTTCGAAAACCAATTATTCTTGAGAGTCGATGACAGCCTTGATGGCCCGGACTTCGTCCACGGCCGTGGGACTGCAATCGTAAGGAGAGAGGCCCTTGCGGTCAGCGTCGATGACGCTGGTATCGTAGCTCATGAAACCCAGCAGATCCTCCGGGGGGATACGGCTTTGGATAAACGCCCGGTCGGCGTCATCCCGGATCTTGTTGGCTACCACCTTGACCTTGTGGACGCCGATATCGCCGGCCAGCTGTTTGATCCGTTCATAAGTCTGAATGGATCGTGCGCCGGGCTCGATGACCACGATGAACTGGTCCACCATACTGGCTGTTCCCCGCCCCAGATGCTCCAGACCGGCTTCCATATCCATAATGACCACGTCATCCTTGCGGAAGACCAGACTGGAGAGGATCGCCTTGAGCATCACGTGTTCGGGACAGACACAGCCCGTACCGCCGGTATCGATGGTGCCCATGACCAGGAGCTTGACGCCCCCAACATCCTTGGACAGCTTGTCCGGCAGGTCGGATACCTGAGGATTTAATTTATAGAAGGTATTGCTTTCGTTGGCGGCGGTGCGCTCCTTGGCCAATTCCTTCATTTTCGACACCGGGACGATGGAGTTGACTTCCTCCTCGGTGAGACCCAGTGCCAGACCCAGGTTGGCGTCAGGGTCTACGTCGGCGGCCAGAACATTACGGCCTTCGGCGGCGTAGAGCCTGGCAAGGGTGGAGGACAGGGTGGTTTTGCCCACACCGCCCTTACCGGTTACTGCGATTTTCATGGGTACAGACCTCAATTAACAGAAATTAGATGCCCAGAGCGGCGCGCTTCTTCTCGATGTCCTCGATCATCAGGTCGCACAGCTTGTCGATGTCGGTCTCCACGGTGTACTTGGCTTCGCACCACTGCTGTACGCCGGTCTCGCCCTGCAGGAGCTCGGTGACTTCGGAAGAGCCCTTGGAGTAGGGGTCAACGCCCAGGAAGGTGTCGATGCCGGTACCCACGACGTAGTTGCCGATGGACACGGCCTTTTCGGACATCCACTCGGGAGCACAGCCTACGGCGGGAAGTTGGGAGATGTTGCAGCCCCAATCCTTGGCCAGATCGGAAACAAGGATCATCATACGGGAAATATCCACGCAGGAGCCCATGTGCAGAACAGGGGGGATGCCCACCAGCTCGCAGACACGCTTGAGACCTTCACCGCAGTATTCCTTGGCTTCGGGATCCAGCAGACCGGCCTTGGCGGCAGCCTGAGCGGAACAGCCGGTGACGACCACGATGATGTCGTTCTCCAGCAGCTTCTTCATCAGCTCGATGTGAGCGGTGTCGGGGCGGACCTTGGGGTTGTTGCAGCCGACCATGGCCACAGCACCGCGGAGAACACCGGCCTTGACTACGTCAGCCAGAGGCTTCAGCGTGCCCATTTCATCCACATGGGAGTTGCAGACGCCATCGAGAGTCTTCTTGATGGTCTCCACAGCGTAACCCACACGGGCCTTGGTTTTCTGGTTGGGGATATGGACCAGTTCGGGCTTACGGTTGGCGAAGTTCTCCACAGCGGCCTTGACGATGGCCTTGGCGTTTTCGCCGGCAGTTTCAGCATTGAACTGGATGAATTCGGAATCGGGGATTCTGGCGATGGGGGAGGTGGTGATGAACTTGGTGTGGAAGCACTTGGACAAGGGGCCCAGAGCGGGGAAGATGCACTGGATGTCCACAACGATGGCTTCGCAGGCACCGGTCAGGACCACGTTTTCCTGAGACAGGAAGTTACCTGCCATGGGGATGCCGTGACGCATGGCCACCTCATTGGCGGTACAGCAGACGCCGGCGATGTTGATGCCCTTTGCGCCCAGAGACTTGGCCAGAGCCAGCATCTCGGGATCCTGGGCATAATGGACGATCATCTCAGACAGGGAGGGATCGTGACCGTGGACGATGATGTTGACCTGATCCTTGTCCATAACGCCGATGTTGGCTTCGGTGTCGCAGACCTTGGGGGTGCCGAACATAACGACGGAAAACTCGGTGCCCATCATGGAACCGCCCCAGCCGTCGGCCAGACCGGAACGGATGGACTGACGAATGAGAGCTTCAGGCTCGGAGGAGCAACCCATGTGGGTCATGTGCAGGGACTGGACGACCTCGCGGTCAATGGCGCGGGGGGTCAGTTCGTTCTTGTCCCACAGCTCCTTGGTGTGGGGATGTACACGCTCAACAAAACGCTGAGTGCCGAAGGGCTTGCCGTATTCCATCAGGCCGATCTCGGCCATTTCATGAGCCAGATCATAGATGTCTCTGCCCTCGGTCTCCACACCCCATTCCTTGGCGATGCGGATAAGCTTTTCAGGGTCTTTCACCTGATAGTTGCCACCCTCACGGGTCTGGTGCAGGGTGTGCATGATCTCACGACCGTGGTCGGAGTGGGTGGCAGTGCCGCCTGCGGTGAAGCGCAGGTAGTTACGGCCGACGATACCATGAACGTCACAACCACAGATACCCCGGGGAGCTTTGGGGGTGATCCGGCAGGGACCCATGGAGCAGATTCGGCAGCAAGTACCTGCTTCGCCGTAACCGCAGTGGGGTCTCTGGTTCTTGACGCGCTGCTGCCAGGTGTCTGCACCGACTTTTGCGCCGGTTTCCAGCAGGGCCGCAGTCGCTTCTTCCATTTGTTCGACTGTGATTAAGCGATCCCAATCCTTCAATGTAGTGTCCTCCTACTTAATATAATCTCTTTCGCGGGTGGAAAATGGCGCGACGGTCAGACAGCGGTCGCCCCGATTTTCCGCGCAGAACATCCAGAGGCAGTCTCCTGCCTCCGGATGTCTGGTTTTTCACTGTGGCTATTCTATCAATTTTTTCCCGGCAAGTCAACGGAATTTGCTGAATTTTTCGGAATTCGGAAGAATGAACAAAGGGAAAACGGCGGTTTCTGTGCATCCCCCCAAGGGGGATGGAAAAAACAGGCAAAAAATCCGGTGCAGGGATTTTTCCCGCACCGGATTTTTGTAAGTATCAACTGGTATGGACACGGACATGGGGCACATCCATGGTGATGCCATGGGTGGCATAAGCCTCCTTCACCCGGGACAGGATGGCAAAATGGGCGTCCCAGTAGTCGGCGTTCTTCACCCAGACCCGCAGGGTGTATTCCACAGCGCCGTCCTTAAAGCCACTGAGCTTCACAAATATCGGCTCGACAGGCAGAACAAGGTCGATAGTGGCGGCCTCAGTAATGGCGGCGACGACCTGATCTTCCGGGCAATCGGCGGAAGCGGTAAAGGTGAAGTCCAGCCGGCGGGTGTCCTCGGCGGAAACATTGACGATGACATTGGAGGTGACACTGCTGTTGGGCACCAGAATCATCTGGTTGTCCAGGGTGTGGAGCTTGGTGTGGGTGATGCCGGTCTCCACGATGGTGCCGGTCTGCCCGCCGATGGTGACGAAGTCGCCGATCTTGAAGGGCTTGGACATGAGCAGGGTCACACCGCTGAAGAAGTTGCCCAGAATACCCTGAATGGACAGGGAAACGGCAACGCCGGCGATACTCAGCACAGCCAGCAGAGAGGCGGTGTCGATGCCCAGCGTGGGGGCAACGATCATAATGGTCAGGAAGATCAGAAGGACCTTCAGGGTGGAGCGGATGATGGCGTGGAGGCTCTTGTCCAGCTTGCTCTTGTTCAGGAGCTTGCCGGAGGCAGCCAGCAAAATGCGGGAAACGATGAGACAGACGATCAGCAGGACTGCTGCCTTCAGAATAGTCGGGGCAATGACCACCAGAGCGGCCCACAGACTGACAAAGGCATTACCGGATGAAGCAACCATAAGTTTCACTCTCTTTCGTAAATATTATGCTTCGGAATCACCGGCTTCGTCAGCCGGTTCTTCCGCAGACTTTTTGTCAGCGTTGACGAAGGACATAAGCTCATCGCCGGTGATGGTCTCCTTCTGGAGCAGGTACAGGGCGACCTCGTCCAGCAGGGAGCGGTTGGCTTTCAGTACCGCACAGGCAGTGTTGTAGCAGTCGTGCAGGAGGAGCTTGATCTCCTCGTCGGCCTGAGCGGCAGTGACGTCGGCGCAGTTCATCATGGTACTGCCGTCCAGATAGGGATTGGACACTGTGGACAGCGCCATGAGACCGAAGCGGTCGCTCATGCCGTACTGGGTGATCATCCGGCGGGCAAGCTCCGTCGCCCGCTCAATATCATTGGCAGCGCCGGTGGTCATAGAGCCGAATACCAGCTGTTCTGCGGCACGGCCTGCCAGCAGGGTCTGCAGTTCTGTGAGCAGTTCTTCCCGGGAGGAGAGGAATTTTTCCTCTTCCGGCATATGCAGGGTGTAGCCCAGAGCACCGGAGGTGTGGGGGACGATGGTGATCTTGGTCACAGGCATGGAGTGCTTCTGCAGAGCAGAAACCAGAGCGTGTCCCACCTCGTGGTAGGATACCATGCGCTTTTCCATATCCGTAAGGACGGTGTTCTTTTTTTCTGTGCCGGCAATGACCGTTTCAAAGGAGACCAGCAGGTCCTCCTGATTGACGGCCTTTCGACCCTGACGGACAGCCCGCAGAGCGGCCTCGTTGACCAGATTGGCAAGATCTGCGCCTACCGCGCCGGCAGTGGCCTGGGCGATCTTCTGCAGATCCACATCCTCGGCCAGACGGATGTTTTTGGTGTGCACCTGCAGGGTCTGGTGACGGCCGGCCAGATTGGGTCGGTCTACCTCGATGCGCCGGTCAAAACGGCCTGCCCGGAGCAGGGCCTTGTCCAAAATTTCGGGGCGGTTGGTTGCGGCCAAAATTACCACACCCTTGGTGGAGTCGAAACCGTCGATCTCGCCGAGTAATTGGTTCAGCGTCTGGTCGTTGTTGCCGAAGCGGCTGTCCCGGGTGCGGCCCACGGCATCGATCTCGTCGATGAAAATAATGGCAGGAGCCACCTTGGTGGCCTGCTGGAACAGGTCTCTGACCCGGCTGGCACCCACACCAACAAACATCTCTTCAAAGTCGGAACCGGAGATGGAGAAGAAGGGGACACCCGCTTCGCCGGCCACAGCCTTGGCAAGCAGGGTCTTACGGGTACCGGGAGAGCCTACCAGCAGGGCGCCCTTGGGCATTTTCGCACCGATATCGGTGTATTTCTTGGGGTTGTGGAGGAAATCGATGATCTCCTGCAGGGATTCCTTTGCTTCGTCCTGACCGGCCACATCCTTAAAGGTGACGCCGGTCTGCTTTTCCATGTATACCTTGGCGTTGCTCCGACCGAAGCCACCCATAGCACCGCCGGCACTGAAACGCTTGCTGATAAGGCTCATACCGCCAAAGATGATGGCAAACATGATCACATAGGAGAGAATCATGATGATGCCGGAGTTGTCCTCCACGATGGTGGTGTTTACTTTGACTCCGGCTGCATCCAGCTGGCTGGCCAGCTCCAGAATATCGCCTGTGGGCAGACCGGTGAAGCAGGCGGTCATTTGTCCATCGGGCTTTGCGGCCTCTTCCTTGGTCAGGTAAATGATTCGGTCGTACTGGATCTCAACCTCTGCCAGCTGACCGCGTTCCCATGCGTCCATAAAGTCGGTAAAGGTGGTCTGCTCATACTGGCTGCTGACGATGAAATTATAGGCGGCGCTGAGAATGAGAATGATGGCCACGGTGATGATCAACGTGCCCCAAATGCTGCCTTTGGGTCGCTTGGTGCCGTCAGGCTTGCCGTTTTGATTGGGGGTATTACGGTTTTGCTCCATTTATTTCGCCTCCTTGGGCTTTTCTTTCCTAATTTTAAAGTAGTATAACACATTTTCGCCCATGTCGCAACGAAGGAAAACCGGAAAGAGCGTAAATTTTCTGTTAATTTCCCCCACAAAACGACTTCCGCAGCTGCAAGTGTGCAGCTGCGGAAGAAAAATCGGTCAGTTTTTGGTGAAGAAATGCCGGGCATAGAAATCAGAATCCTTGGCGACCTCGGCACTGAAGGTGTCGTAACCCATGGCTTCTGCCAAGGTGGGCACATTGGAAAACAG
>JAZSAW010000048.1:0-7121 GCA_045602105.1 Candidatus Avilachnospira sp. | reverse complement strand
CGCCGGTGTGGGTCACAGAGGGCAGGATGGCCATGAGGTCAGCCTTGTCGCCACTGTCGGCGGCCTTGATGGCTTCCAGAACAACATTGTAGGCGTGATAGCCCATGGCGGTCACAGCAGAGATGGTGTCGTTACCGCCGTTGGCAGCCAGAGCATCGGGATTGTTGTTGATGTATTCCTTGATGCCGGCGTCAAACTCGGGAGAGCCACCTTCCTGATAGAAGGTAGAGACGTACAGCTCCAGATCGGTGCCTGCGATGGCTTCCAGAACCATGTTGTCGTCCAGCGTGTCGGAGCCCAGGAAGGGAGCCTCAATGCCCAGAGAGTCGGCCTGTGCGATGATCTGCACGGCATAGGCGATGGACACGGGCGTGAAGATAACGTCAGCACCTTCGCTCTTGGCCTTGTTCAGGTAAGAGGTGAAGTCGGAGTTGCCCTTGGGGTAGGAGTCGGTGATGACCGTACCGCCGGCGGCTTCAAAGACCTGAGTGAAGAAAGCGATCAGACCCTGATCGTACTCGTTGCCACTTTCACCCAGACAGTAGGCAACCTTGGCATCGAACTTATCCATGGCGAAGTTGGCCAGAACGTCAGCCTGGAAGTTATCCAGGAAGCAGATACGGAAGTAGTAGTTGTTGCCGGCAGTGACGTTGGGGTTGGTGCAGGTCACGCCGATGGCGGGGATACCGGCTTCTTCAAACTTGGGGCCGCCGGCCATGGACACGCCGGAGCCGTAGGAGCCCAGAACAACGCTGACGCCTGCGCTGACCAGAGAGGAAGCAGCGGAGGGAGCCTTGTCGGTGGAAGAGCCGTTGTCAGCCAGGACCAGCTCGACCTTGTAGGTCTCGCCACCGATGGTGACTTCGGGATTCAGGCTGTTGGCATACTGCATGCCCAGAATTTCCTTCTTGCCGCCGGAAGCGGAGTCGCCGGAGGAGGGCTCGAACACGCCGACCTTAATGACCTTTTCATCATTGGTAGCGGGAGCAGTGCCACAGGCGCACAGGGAGAAGATCATGGCCATGACCAACAATACTGCAAGTACTTTTTTCATTTTCTTTTCCTCCTTGTAAACAGAGTGTCCTTGTCGTGCGGACATCTGTTCTCTATGAGAAAGATTATACAGTATTTCTCCCAAAATTACAATAGGGTTTTCCCATTTTTTTGAAAAAGCCGTTAATCAGCCGATGAGATAGCCGTATTCCCGCATGATCGTCAGAATCAGCACTTCCAGACCGGCATCCAGATCATTATCCGTCAGTAGGTCATACTCGGTTTCCTTTCCGCCATGACGTACCAGCACCCGGTGACCATCCAGAGGCAGGAAGCCACTGTTTTCCGGGGACTCGTCAAAGCCCGCCCGGTCATGGAACAGGGTGAATTTGTCCTTGAAGGGAGCGGAGTCGTAGGGGCAGAACACCTGACAGTTTCCGCACTCGTTGCACATCCGATCCACATGGAGGATCTGGGGACGGCCGTCGGGCAATTGGATGACCACATTGGCCCGGTTGGGGCACACATCGGCACAGCACTGGCAGACCACCTGACAGCTCAGGCAACGGTCGCCCTCACATTTGGCAGACAGGGAGAGGATTCCCTTGCGCCCGATGGCATCGCAACGGCTGGCGTTGGCCTCGACGGGAATCTCCGGCTGACGGACGCATCCCAGCACGATATTGGCAAAGGCTGTGGCATCGGCAATGCCCTCCACCACCGTGGCAGGACCACGGAAGCAGTCACCGGCAGTATAGACACCGGGGACATTGGTGGCAAAGTCCGGCAAGCCTTTGGCATCCAAATTCACACTGTTGGCGTAGAACACGCTCTCGTCCACCCGCTCGCCTACGGCGGAAATGACCACATCACAGTCAATTTCTACCGTTTCGTCGGTCTCCACGGGCTTTCTCCGTCCGGAGGCATCGGGCTCGCCCAGCACCATCTTCCGGCACAGGAGCTTGCCGTTTTCCTGCTTCACAGGAGATACCAGTTCCAGGAATTTTACGCCGTCGGCGATGGCCAGTTCCAGTTCTTCGGCATCGGCGGGCATATACTTTTTCGTTCTGCGGTAGACCAGAGTTGCCGTCTTTGCCCCGGCACGGAGGGCGGCACGGGCGGCATCCATGGCGGTATTGCCACCGCCCACCACGGCCACATGACCCAGTTCCAGACCGGTCTCGCCCTTAATGGCCTTGAGCCAGCCGATGACCGGCAGGACGTTGCCGGGAATATCCAGTCTGCCGGGCTTCCATGCGCCCACAGCCAGCAGGATATGGGTATAGCCCTGGGCTTTCATCTCTGCTACAGCAGGAGCAGGCGCGCCCAGACGGATGTCCACCCCCAGCTTTTCCAGCATAGCCACATCCTTGCCAATGGCCTCGTGGGAGATGCGGAACTGGGGAATCACATGGCGGACGATACCGCCCAAAGATTCTTCTTTCTCAAAAATGGTCACCGGCACGCCCTCTCTTGCCAGCAGGTGGGCTGCCGCCATACCGGTAGTACCGCCGCCGACAATGGCGACCCGGACATCGGTACGGGCTTTGGGGGCTTTCATGGTCTTCAGCACAGCCTCATAGCCACCCTCTGCCGCCACCAGCTTGGTGTGGCGAATCTGCACCGCTCTTTCATAGAAGTTGCGGGTACATTTATCCATGCAGTGGTGAGCACAAATCGTGCCAGTGATAAAGGGCAGAGGATTTTTCTCCAGAATGACCCGCAGGGCTTTCTCGTATTTTCCCTGACGGCAAAGCTCGATGTACTCGGGAATATCCTGCCCGATGGGACAGCCACCTTTACAGGGGGCGGTATAGCAGTCCAGCAGGGGCACTTTTTCTGCCAGCTTCCGCTTGGGCAGAGGCTTGATGGCCTTTTGATGCAGGGGGTCTCTGCGGGCTTCTGCCGACAGTGCTTCCACCGCCTTCGTATCCACAGCGGTAAAGGGGGCAAAGGGCAGTTTTTCCAGTTTCTCCCCAATTTGCTTAAACCGCTGATAACCGCCGGGCTTCAGCTCCGTGGTGGCCATGGTGATGGGCCAGATATTGCAGGCGAAGATCTTATCGATATTAAAGAAGTCCGCACCGCCGGAGTAGCTCAGGCGAAGCCGTCCGTCAAATTCCTTGCCGATGCGGTTTGCCATCTCGATGGTCAGGGGGAACAGGGACTTGCCCGCCATATACATTTCCTCGGAGGGAAGCTCGTTCTGCTTCACATCCACCGGGAAGGTGTTGGAGAGCTTCAGACCGAATTCCAGACCCTTGCTCTGGGCCAGAGCCAGCAGACGGCGGAACATGGGAATGGCATCGGCATACTGCAGGTCGTCATTGAAGTGGAACTCACCAAACTGGATATAGTCGTAGCCCATGGAATCCAGAATTTCTCTGGCAGAGGCATAGCCCAGAATGGTGGGGTTACATTTAACGAAGGTATGTACATTCTTTTCTGTCAGCAGATAAGAGGCGATGGCTTCAATCTCTGAGGGGGGACAGCCGTGGAGGGTGGATACGGTGATGGAGTTGGACACTCGGGGGGATATGGTATCCACAAAGTCCGCGTAGTCGGGATAGAGCTTCTTCAGGACGCTCCGGCACTCCTCCCAGATGGGCTCACGGGTGGCGTCCTTCATACCCTCGATAAAGCGGTCGATTTTTTCTCCCTGAATACCCGCCAAATCATAGCCCACGGACATATTGAACACAAAGCCCTCCGGGTCGCCCAGACCGTAGACCTTTGCCAGTATCTTACAGGCAAACCACGCCTTGACATATTCCTCATAGGCCTGGGGGACATACAGCTCCGTGGACCATTCGCAGTTATAGCACTCGTCCTCTGCCAGAATACAGGGGCGGTTGACACAGGCTGCCAGCTCCGCGCCGTCCATCTTCTGGACGGTTTTCAGTTCAAAAAACCGCGCGCCTGCAAAATAGGAGGCGATAATATTCTGGGCAAGCTGGGTGTTTGGTCCGGCGGCAGGGCCAAAGGGAGTTTCAATGGTCTCTGTACCGAAAATGGGCAGTTTCTTCTCCCCTGCCACATAGGGGCGGTGGACGCCGAACACGGTGCCCTCCCGCCGGTACTCTGTTGCCATCCATGTCATCAATTGTTCAAAGGGAATGGGAATCATCAGTTCACTCATGGTCGTTACCTCCTGTTATGGGTGATGGCTCAATAGGTGCGGTTATTCAGACTGCCCCAGAGCTTTTTGGCCTCTTCCAGAATTTTGGCGTTGATGGCCTCTTCGTCCACGCCCACCAGCTGGCGATCCAGCATCAAAACCTTGCCGTTGGCGATGGTGGTCTGGCACTGACGGCCGGTCATGCCGAAGATCATATGACCATCGATGTTTTCATGGGAGAAGGGGGTGTAGGGCTTATAGTCCATGACGATAATATCCGCCGCCGCACCGGCCTTCAGGACGCCCAGCTCCTGAGGGAAGTATCTTGCGCCGATCAGGGCGTTGTTCTTGAAGAGCATATCCGTGACCTCGCACCATGCCACATTGGGGGCGCAGGCATTGGAGCGCTGGGAGCAAAGGGCGACTTTCAGGGATTCCAGCATATCGTTGGTATAGGCGTCTGTGCCCATGCCCAAAAGAATTCCTGCCTTGGACAGTGCCAGCACCGGGCAGATACCCACGGCGTTGCCCATATTGGATTCCGGGTTATTGACCACCATGGTATCGGTTTCCCTGATGATGTCTATTTCCGCGGAGTTCACATGGATACAGTGACCCAGAATGGTCTGCCTGCCCAAGATCCCATGATCCTGCAACCGCTGTACCGGACGGCGACCGTAGTTCTGCAGGCTGTCATAGACATCGTTCATGCCCTCGGACACATGGATATGATAGCCGGTGCGTCCGTTGTTGGTCTCCACCATCCGCTCAAAGGTCTTATCGGAGATGGTAAACAGGGCATGACCGCCAAACATGGCTTTCAGCATGGGATCCTGCTCTTTTTCGCAGTAGGAGATAAATTCTCCGTTTTCCCGGATGCCCTGGAGGCACTTTTCCTCGCCGTCCCGGTCGGATACCTCATAGCACAGACAGGAGCGGATACCGAACTGGCGGGCAGAATCGGCAATGGTGAACAGAGAACCGGGAATCTCTCCATAGGAGGCATGATGGTCAAAAATGGTGGTCACGCCCTGCTTGATGCAGTCGAGATACAAAGCGTCTGCCGAAGCCTTTGTGCCCGCAAGGGTCAGCCGGCGGTCAATGGCCCACCATGTGCCGTCCAGCACCTCATAAAAATTGGTGGGGTTATTGCCCACGATAGAAAGACCTCTGGCCAGAGCGGAATAGATGTGGGTATGGGCATTGATCAGCGCCGGCATAATGACGCCACCCTTGGCATCAATGCGCTTTGCCTCGGGGTATTTGGCGGTCAGTTCCGCTTCCGTGCCTACTTCCACGATACTTGTGCCTTCAAAGGCTACCGCGCCTTTTTCAAAATAGGGCTTGGCGGGATCTCGGGTGATCAGACGTCCGTTGATGATAAGTTGCATATCCATACCTCCTTACAGAAAAACAAAAATGCATCAAACCCCAGAGGGATCTGACACACTCGAAACTGTTCCGAGTGATAGTTGCAGCCCGTGCGCGGAAGCACTTCGTTACAGCTACCATTCTTTGATTGTACATTTATTTTACTGTATCTTTATGGAAAAATCAACAAGGAAATCAAAAATTTTTTTGCTCCCCTTGTGAAAGTTGACCGATGTTGGCAGTTCCCCTAAAAGACAACCTTTGAACTGTGGCGGATTTTATGATATGATGAGGAAAATCCCTTTTTGTATTCCGGGAGGTAGTATGAACCAGCGTGAAATTTCCGAACTGCGCCGTCGTTTTCGGGCAGACCGGTGCAACATCAGCCAAGTCCGGGGCTGTTATGTCAGCGATAAGGGCGAAGTTCTCGCCCAGTTCACCCAATCGGTGAATCTCATGGCAGAGGACGAAAAGGAAAAGGTCCTTGCCATACTGAAAAAGACCCTGTCCGGCGGACTGGGCAAAAATCTCACCGACCTGTCCCTGCCCACCAAGCAGGTGGTGGACGGTCAGGAGCACAAACTGCTGATGACCCTGCGGGACACAGGGCTTTCCGATGATGAAGCTGTGGAGCAATTTTTCGGCAAAGTCATCCAGACCGTATCCATGGAGACCAACTATTTGATTCTTCTGGCCAGCGACGCCTACGACGTCCCGTTCCGGAGCAAGGACGGCGAAAACTTTGCAGAAGGCTCGGAGCAGGTCTATCGGTACATCCTTTGCAGTATATGCCCGGTGAAGCTGTCCAAGTCCGCCCTGAGCTTTCATTCTCAGGATCAAAGCTTCCACAACAGCAAGACCGACTGGCTGGTCTGCGCCCCGGAGTTGGGCTTTCTGTTCCCCGCCTTTGACGACCGCAGTACCAATATCTACGGCGCGCTGACCTACACCCGGGACACCGCCGACAACCACGAAGCCTTTGTAGACGCCGTTTTCGGCACAGACGCCCCCATGGCGGCGGCTCTCCAGCAGGAGAGCTTCCAGTCCGCCCTCCACTCCTGCCTTGGGGACGACTGCAATTTGCACGTAGTTCAGACAGTCCATGCGCAGTTCAGCGACATGATTCAGGAACACAAGGAGAGCCGGGACAAAGAGCCTCTGGTCATCTCCAAGCCGGAGGTCAACCATATCCTCAAGACCTCCGGAGTGGCCGAAGAAAAAATTCAGGCCTTTGGGAAAGAGTTTGACGAGGTCTTCGGTGAGCACGCCGATCTTGCTCCCCAAAATCTGGTCAACCCCAGAAAATTCCACGTCATTACCCCCGATGTGAAAATACAGGTCGCTCCGGAAAAACGGGAGCTTATCGAGACCAGAATTCTGGGGGGCGTAAAATACCTGCTCATCCGGGCAGAAGAAGGGGTAGAGGTCAACGGCGTACCGGTGAGCATCCAATGAAACGACTCTATGCGTTTTTCCTTGCCCTTGTCCTGCTGTGTGGCTGTACCGCCACCAGTGTGCCGGTCACCGGCGAACTGACGGTACATTTTCTGGATGTGGGGCAGGCCGACTGCACGCTGGTGCAGTGTGATGGGGAATCCCTGCTGATCGACGGTGGAAATGTGGAAGATTCCGACCGGGT
>JAZSAW010000047.1:0-9345 GCA_045602105.1 Candidatus Avilachnospira sp. | reverse complement strand
CATGGAGCGGGTGACGAGGCTCGAACTCGCTACCTCCACCTTGGCAAGGTGGCGCTCTACCGGATGAGCTACACCCGCATCTAAATGCATGATGTATTATAACAGACATTTTGCAAATGTCAATGGAAAATTCAAAAAAATTCGCACTCCTCTATCCGAGGAGTGCGAATAGCTTATTTGTGGTAAAGTCTCTGGCTCTGATACACCGGGTCGTAGGTCACATGGGCGCCCAGTTTCTTGAACACATTTTCATCTACCTGGGACAAAATAACCGTAGAGTGCACCTCCGCGCCCTGAAGCTTACTGAGCTGTTCCATGGCCAGCTCCGCCTGCGGGTTGGTAGCGGCGCACATGGACAGGGCAATGAGAATCTCATCCGTATGGAGTCGGGGGTTGCGGTTGCCCAGATGCTCCACTTTCAGGTGGGTAATGGGGGCAAGGACATCCCTTGAAATCAGTTTCACTTCATCATCAATTCCTGCCAGAGCTTTCAGACTGTTGAGCATGGCGGCGCAGGACGCGCCCATGAGCTCCGTGGTCTTTCCGGTGATGATTCGTCCGTCGGGCAATTCGATGCCCATAGCCGGCTCGCCGGTCGCCTCCGCCACCGCCCGGGCGGCGGGCACAGCTTTGCGCATTTCCGGCTCAAGCTCCATGGAACGCATGAGCATTTCCATTTTATGGAGCTGACCGGCATCGGCCAGACCCCGCTTGACCTGAGTAGCGGTCTCATAATACCGGCGGATGACCTCCTGATTGGAAGCCTCCCGGCAGACCTCATCGTCCACGATGGCACAGCCTGCCATATTGACGCCCATATCCGTGGGGCTCTTATAGGGACACTGCCCGAAAATCTTGCGGAACATGGCCTCCACCACAGGGAAGATCTCAATATCCCGGTTATAGTTTACCGTAGTCTCCCCATAGGCTTCCAGATGGAAGGGGTCGATCATATTCACATCGTCCAGATCGATGGTGGCTGCCTCATAGGCCCGGTTGACCGGATGCTTCAGGGGCAAATTCCAGATGGGGAAGGTCTCATACTTGGCGTAGCCCGCCTGAATACCCCGGGCGTGCTCATGGTAAAGCTGGCTCAGGCAGGTTGCCATTTTGCCCGATCCGGGACCCGGCGCGGTAATGACCACCACAGGCCGGGTGGTTTCGATGTATTCATTTTTTCCAAAGCCCTCGTCGGAAACGATGAGAGGGATATTGGAGGGATAATCCTCAATGGGATAGTGGCGGTAGACCCGCACGCCCTGTGCCTCCAGCCGGTTTTGGAAGGTAATGGCCGCCGGCTGATTGCGGAACTTGGTCAGCACCACACTGCCCACATACAGTCCGTACTCCCGGAAAGCATCGATCAGGCGCAGAACATCCAGATCGTAGGTGATTCCCAGATCTCCACGGCGCTTATTCTTTTCAATATCATCGGTGGAAATGGCGATGACCAGCTCCGCCTTTTCCCGCAGCTTTAACAGCATCCCCATTTTACTGTCCGGCCGGAAGCCCGGCAGTACACGGGAGGCATGATAGTCATCAAAGAGCTTGCCGCCGAATTCCAGATACAGCTTACCGCCAAACTGCTCCACCCGCTCCAGAATCCTGCTGGTCTGCAGACTGAGATATTGGTCGTTATCAAAGCCGATCTTCTTCATATCCTCGCTCTCTCCTATCCAAATTTTCTCTCAGTATAAATCATAGCCTTTTCGACAATAAAATGCAAGCATGGATTACAGCAAAAACTGTTTTTTCTCCCGTCTACCCCAAGATATATGGTTTTTCTCCCGCTCTTACTCCCATAAATTGACTTTTTCGTTTTTTTCGGATATACTTATCCTGAATGATTACAGATAGTTGCAGGTGAGACATTTTATGGCAAAAACGCAAAACTACGGAAACGAAAGCATCTCCGCCCTGAAAGGCGCGGATCGGGTGCGGAAGCGCCCTGCGGTCATTTTCGGCTCGGACGGTCTGGAGGGCTGCCAGCACGCCGTGTTTGAGATTCTCTCCAACGCCATCGACGAGGCCAGAGAGGGGCACGGCGATACCATCACCGTCACCCGGTATCTGGACCAATCCATCGAGGTGGAGGACTTCGGCCGTGGCTGTCCCGTAGACTGGAACGAAGCGGAACAGCGTTACAACTGGGAGCTGGTGTTCTGCGAGCTTTATGCCGGTGGCAAGTACGACAACAACGCCGGCGGTGATTATGAATACTCTCTGGGTCTCAACGGTCTGGGTGCCTGCCCCACCCAGTATTCCTCCCGCTGGTTTGACGCCATCATCCGCCGGGACGGCTTCAAGTATTCCCTGCATTTTGAAAAAGGTGAGATCGTGGGCGACCTGAACAAAGAGCCCGCCGACCGAAAAAAGACCGGCTCTACTTTCCGCTGGCTTCCCGATCTGGAGGTCTTTACGGACATTCAGATCCCCCGGGAGTTTTTCGCCGATGTGCTGAAGCGTCAGTCTGTGGTCAATGCCGGCGTCCACTTCCGCTTCCGCTGGGAGACCGCGCCCGGCAAGTTTGACACGGAAGAATACTGCTACGAAAACGGCATTGCCGACTATGTCAGTGAAATGACCGAGGGGCAGGCCATGACCATGGTCCAGTTCTGGGAGACCGAACGCAAGGGCCGTGACCGGGCGGACATGGATGACTACAAGGTGAAGATCACTGCCGCCCTGTGCTTCTCCAATCAGGTAAACCGGCTGGAGTATTATCACAACTCCTCCTGGCTGGAGCATGGCGGTGCGCCGGAAAAGGCCGCCAAAAACGCCTTTGTCTATGCCATCGACGCCTACCTGAAGCAGGCAAACAAATACACCAAGACTGAAAGCAAGATCACGTTTCAGGACGTGCAGGACTGCCTTGTTCTGGTGACCAACTGCTTTTCCACCCAGACCTCCTACGAAAACCAGACCAAAAAGGCCATTACCAACAAGTTTGTCCAGGAGGCCATGACGGAATTCTTCCGGGAGCGGTTACAGGTCTATTTTATTGAAAACAAGGCAGAAGCCGACCGTATTGCCGATCAGGTGCTTCTGAACAAGCGCAGTCGGGAAACTGCGGAAAAGACCCGGCTGAACATCAAAAAAAAGCTCTCCGGCTCGATCGACCTTGCCAACCGGGTACAGAAATTCGTGGACTGCCGTAGTCGGGACGCCAGCGTCCGTGAGCTCTATATCGTCGAGGGTGACAGCGCCATGGGCTCTGTCAAGCAGAGCCGTGACGCGGAATTTCAGGGCATCATGCCCATCCGGGGCAAGATCCTCAACTGCCTGAAAGCCGACTACGACCGCATTTTCAAATCCGACATCATCACAGACCTCATTAAAGTTCTGGGCTGTGGCGTGGAGGTACGGAACAAAAAGACCAAGGATCTCAGTGCCTTTGATCTGAATAATTTCCGCTGGAACAAGATCATCATCTGTACCGACGCCGACGTGGACGGCTTCCAGATCCGCACCCTGATTTTGACTATGCTGTACCGGCTGACTCCCACCCTCATTGAGCAGGGTCATGTGTATATCGCCGAGTCGCCTCTGTATGAGATCACCTACAAGGACGAGACATGGTTTGCCTACTCCGATGTGGAAAAAAATGACATTCTCAAGGAGCTGGAGGGCAAAAAGGTCACCGTCAACCGCTCCAAGGGTCTGGGCGAAAACGAGGCCAAAATGATGGCGTTGACCACCATGAATCCCGGCACACGCCGTCTCATCAAGGTCTTGCCGGAGGATGCCGAGCGCACCGCGCAGGTCTTTGACCTGTTGCTTGGTGACAATCTGGCAGGTCGAAAGGATCATATCGCCGAAAACGGCTACAAATATCTGGATCTGGCGGACATTTCCTAAATTGGAGGCATTATGGCAAAGAAGAAAACTGAACCGAAACAGGTTTACGACACCAAAAATGTTCATGGTTTGAGAGCCGAGGTTTTGGAGCAACCTATTACCGACACCCTTGAGCTGAACTATATGCCCTATGCCATGTCCGTCATCGTATCCCGGGCTATTCCCGAGATCGATGGCTTCAAGCCCTCTCACCGCAAGCTCCTGTATACCATGTATGAGATGGGTCTGCTGAACAAGGCACGGACCAAGTCTGCCAACATCGTGGGTCAGACCATGCGCCTGAATCCCCACGGCGACGCCGCCATTTACGAAACTATGGTGCGTCTGGCAAGGGATAACGAGGCACTTCTGCACCCCTTTGTGGACAGTAAGGGTAACTTCGGCAAGGTCTATTCCCGGGATATGGCTTACGCCGCCCCCCGATACACGGAGGCCAAGCTGGAGCCCATCTGTCAGGAGCTGTTCCGGGATATTGACTTTGACACGGTGGATTTTGTGGACAATTACGATTCCTCCACCAAAGAGCCCACCCTGCTCCCCACCACCTATCCCAATATTCTGGTGGCCAACAACACCGGCATCGCCGTGGGCATGGCCAGCAACATCTGCGGTTTCAATCTGCGGGAGGTCTGTCAGACCGCCATTGCCCGCATCAAAGATCCGGGGTGCGATCTGCTGGATACCCTGCCCGCCCCCGATTTTACCACCGGCGGTGAGATCCTCTACGATCCCCTGCAGATGCGGGAGATCTATCGCACCGGCCGTGGCTCTTTCCTTGTCCGGGCAAAGTGGCGGTATGTGAAAGAGGGCAATCTCATTGAAATTTACGAGATTCCCTACACCACCACTACGGAGGCCATTCTGGACAAGGTAGCCGACCTGATGAAGGCGGGCAAGGTGCGGGAGATCAGCGATATGCGTGACGAGACCGACCTGTCCGGTCTGAAGCTGACCATCGACCTGAAGCGGGGCACTGACCCGGACAAGCTCATGGCGCGCCTGATGAAGTCCACCCCTCTGATGGATTCCTTCCCCTGTAATTTCAATGTCCTCATCGCCGGCATGCCCAAGGTCATGGGCGTGGAGGAGGTTTTGGACGAATGGACCGCTTGGCGCAGTCAGTGCGTCAAGCGCCGGGTGTTTTTCCAGCTCCAGAAGAAAAAGGATCGTCTGCATCTGCTGAAGGGTCTGAAAAAGATCCTGCTGGACATCGATCTTGCCATCAAGATCATCCGAGAGACGGAATCCGACGCGGAGGTCGTCCCCAACCTGATGATCGGCTTCGGCATTGATCAGGTGCAGGCGGAATTCGTGGCGGACATCAAGCTCCGCAACATCAACAAAGAATATATCCTCAAGCGGTTGCAGGATACGGAGGATCTGGAAAAAGAGATCGCCGAGCTGACGGATATTCTCAAATCCGACCGGAAGATTCTCAATATCATCGTAGGCGAACTGCAGAATGTAGCCGACAAGTACGGCAAAGACCGCAAGACGACCCTGACCTACGAGCATCAGCTGATCATGGAGGAAGTCCGGGAGGAAGTGCCCGACTATCCCGTGACCATCTTTGTATCCCGGGAGGGCTATTTCAAGAAGATCACCCCCCAAAGCCTGCGGATGTCCGGCGAACAGAAGTTCAAAGAAGGCGACGGTCTGGCTATGAGCCGGGAGACCTCCAATCGGGCGGAAGTGCTGGTATTTACGGACAAGTGTCAGGTCTATAAGACCCGCCTGTCGGAATTCGAGGACACAAAGGCCTCTGTGCTGGGCGATTTCTTGCCTGCCAAGCTGGGCATGGATGAGGGCGAAAATGTGCTTTCCGTCTGCCTGCCCGGCGACTACAAGGGTAGTATCCTCTTTGTCTTTGAAAACGGCAAGGTCGCCAAGGTGGAGCTGTCTGCCTACGAGACCAAGTCCAACCGGCGCAAGCTCACCGGCGCGTACAGTGACAAGAGCCCCGTCAAGGCGCTGTTCTGCCTGACCGATGACAGCAGTCAGATCGCCGTGTATGCCACCGACGGGCGCTGTCTGATCTTCTCCGCTTCCCAGCTTACTGCCAAGACTACCCGCTCTACCCAGGGCGTGGCGGTCATGAATCTCAAAAAGAACAAAACCGTGGATAAGGCTCTGCTTCTGGAGCAGACCGCCATTCAGGATCCCGGCCGTTACCGCACCAGATCCCTGCCTGCCGCCGGCGCTCTGCTCCGGGATTCCGACACGGAAGAAATGCAGATGGAGCTGTTCTGACCGCTCCGCTCCCATCACCACAAGGAGGTTTTATGGGAAAACCCGTTTTTCGTCAGACCAAAAACCTGTTTTTGGTCGTGACCGGCTGTATTTCCTTTGCCCTTGGCTTTGACCTGTTTCTTCAGCCCAACCATGTCAACGTCGGCGGAATATCCGGTATCGGACAGCTTCTGACCCACCTGACAGGCTTGGGCTCTGTTGCCCTGTGGTCTCTCCTCATCAACATCCCCCTGTTTCTTACCAGCATCCGGGGCGTTGGACGGAAATTCTTTTTCGGCTCTCTGCTGGGGATGCTTATGACCAACCTGTTTTTGCAGTTGTTTACCTTCATTCCCCCGCCTGTGACCGACCCTCTGCTGGCCTGCCTTTACGGCGGTCTGCTGACGGGCTTCGGTGTGGGATTGGTCTTTATTGCCGGGGCGTCCACCGGCGGTGTGGATATTATCGCCCGGCTGCTTCGCCCATCCTTTCCCAATCTGCCCATCGGACGCATTATGTTAACTATTGATCTGGCAGTAGTTGCCCTGACCGGCGTTGTCTTTGGGGATGTGAACAAGGCGCTTTACTCCGCGCTGACCCTGTATATCTGCGACAAAGTGCTGGACAGTGTGGTCTACGGACTGGACTATTCCACCGTAGCCATGATCGTTTCCGAGGACCATGACGCCATCAGCAATGCCATCTGCGACAGGCTGGATCGGGGCGTGACCCTCCTGCGAGGTCAAGGCTATTACTCCGGCAAGGAAAAGCTGGTGATACTCAGTGTCATCAAGCGCCGTCAGGCGGCGGAGCTGAAGCAGTTGGTCACGGATATTGATCCCACAGCCTTTATTATCTTTCAGGAAGCCCATCAGGTACTGGGTGAGGGCTTCAAGCGTTACAACAAAAATGACCTGTGATGGGGAGGGTATCTATGAAATATCTTCCGGCGATCCTGCTGGCTCTTTTTCTGACCGGCTGTTCAGCCTTAGCCCCCAATGAATATTTGTCCGTCACCCCCCACGAGGAGACCGTTCCCCAGCTCTCCACCGCTGACGTTTTGACGGCAGAAAACTATCTGAGCCTGAAAAACGCCATTATGAAGCTGGTACGCACAGGGCAGACCGACGGCGTGATTCGGGTGACCAATTACGACGGAGATGTGGAAGCCGATTTGGCAGAAGCCGCCTACGAGGTCTGCAAGCTGGACCCACTGGGGGCTTACGCCGTGGACTACATGACCCACAGCTGTACCCGCATCGTGTCTTACTACGAACTGCGGATCAACATGACCTTCCGGCGCACACCGCAGGAAATATCCCAGATCGTCCCCGCTTCCACACAGACACAGCTGAAATCTCAGCTGAAAAGCGCCATTGACCGCAGTGCTGAGCGCATGACCCTGCGCCTGACCAGCTATCGGGATCAGGCGGAGGATATTCCTCAACTGGTGGCAGATCACTGCAGTGCCAATCCCGGGACGGTCATGGAAATTCCCTCCCTGTCCGTTCAGGTCTATCCTGACAGCGGAAACGTGCGGATCATGGAGATCAACTTCCACTATACCAACACCCCCGAACAGCTCCGGCAAAAGCAGGAGGCCGTACAGGAAAGCCTCCATGCCGCCGCTGAGTACATCCGTTACCGGGACACCGATCAGGAAAAGGCGCAGCTGCTCTATACTTACCTGACCCAGCGGTTTACCTATACAGAGGGAAGCTCCGCCACCCCGCTGTATGACGCCCTGTGTGCCGGTGTGGCAGACCCCAAGGGTCTGGCGCAGGCATGGGAGCTGATCTGTGAGCTGGCCGGTGTGGACTGCTATACAGTCGCCGGTCTGCGCAACGGCGAGCCCTGCTACTGGAATATTCTCAGTGCCGATGGCTGTTATCGCCATCTGGATCTGACCCGGTGTGTGCTGGAATACGGCGTGCCGGTATTCCTGCCGGACTGGGATATGGATACCTATTACTGGGATACGGAACTGTATCCCGCCTGCACCAACCCCACTTCCTGAGTGAAACCGGAGGCTGTTATGCGAGTTGTTAAAATCATACTGGCTGTGCTGGCAAGCCTGCTGGCATTGGGTATTCTGGTTTTTTCCCTGTTCTTTCTCTGGAAAGCCATCCCCCGGGAGGATACCCCGCCGGAGGTTCTGGATACAGACGCCATTTTTGAGCCTCAGGAAGAACCTGTGCCCGAACCTGAGCCTGTCCCCGAACCAGAACCCGAGCCTAAGCCCGAACCTGAGCCCGAGCCTTTATCCCCGGCGGAGGTCTATCTGTCCACCATGACCACGGAGGAAATGCTCTGGCAGTTGTTTGTGGTCACCCCCGAAGCCATTACCGGCGTCAACACCGCCACCCGTGCCGGTGACGCCACCAAGGA
The DNA here is from genome assembly GCA_045602105.1 of Candidatus Avilachnospira sp. Lineage (GTDB taxonomy): Bacteria > Bacillota > Clostridia > Oscillospirales > Oscillospiraceae > Avoscillospira. The sequence goes on along the minus strand of JAZSAW010000047.1, from coordinate 870 downwards.
AGCTCTCGAGACCTACCCCGTAGGCGGGCTGTGCTACTTTGCCCCCAATCTGGAAGATCAGGAGCAGGTGCAGACCATGCTGTCCAACACCCAGTCCTATGCCAAAACCGGACTGTTCCTGTGCATAGACGAAGAAGGCGGTACAGTCTCCCGGGCAGGCGCAAACGAAAACCTGCAGGTGACCCATTTCCCCTCCGCAGAGGAATTGGGCAAGGCCGGAGATTCCTCTCAGGCAGAAAACATGGGCGCAACTCTGGCCTCCGAGCTTTCCGCTCTGGGCTTCAATGTGGATTTTGCCCCTGTGGCCGATGTGGTCACCGACACGGAAAATACAGAGATCGCCTCCCGGTCCTACAGTACCGACCCTCAGGTAACTGCCTCAATGGTCAGTGCCATGGTGCGGGGTCTGCAAAAGGGCGGGATGAGCGCCTGCCTGAAGCACTTCCCCGGTCACGGCAGTACCCATACGGATTCCCACGAGGACAAGTCCGTTTCCACCAGAACGCCGGATCAGTTGCGCCAAACCGAATGGGTGCCGTTCCGGGCAGGCATTGCCGAGGGTGTTCATTTTGTTATGCTCTCTCACCTGACCAACGAAGCCCTCTCCCCCTTGCCCGCCAGTCTATCCCCGGAGGTGGTGGATATGCTCCGTCAGGAGCTGGGCTTTGCGGGCATCGTTATTACGGATTCTCAGCAAATGGGCGCGATCACCAATTACTATGACAGCGGTGAGGCCGCTGTTCTGGCTCTGCAGGCCGGCGCGGACATGATCCTGATGCCGGCTGATCTGCAAAAGGCTTTTGACGGGGTCAAGACCGCTGTGGATACAGGCACACTGACGGAAGAACGTATCCGGGAAAGTGTCCTGCG
>JAZSAW010000046.1:0-3224 GCA_045602105.1 Candidatus Avilachnospira sp. | reverse complement strand
CTCCTCCACCGTGATGATGCGACTGGAAAACGGCGCACAGTGCGTGGTCCAGTCCAACTTCAACATCCCCGATGATGCCGCCAAATGGCGTGTGGAGATCTTCGGCGATCAGGGTCGCCTCATCGGTGACACAGTCATCGGACAGGTGGACGGCGGTACGCTGGATGCCATGTTCCTTGGCGAGCAGGGCGGTTACGACGCCCAGCAGGACAAGAAGGACGGCGCAAGAGAGGCCATCGAGGTGGAGTTCGGCAATATGTATACCCGGGAAGTGGAGAGCTTCTCCAATTCCATCCTCACCGGCGCACCTGTGGAAGTTCCCGCTACCGATGCCGTGCAGGTACAGAAGGTCATGGAGGCGGCCTACCGCTCCAGTGACGACTCCTGCGTGGTCAAGCTGTAAAACAACCTATAAACCCTGCGGACTGCCCCGTCCGCAGGGGTTTTTTGCATAGAAGCCCGGAATTCACAAATAATTCATTTTGTCCCTATTGACATTTGCCTCTTTGGGTACTAGAATACACTTAGCACTCAGAGCTAAAGAGTGCTAAACCGGAGGTAGACCTATGGAACTGACAGAACGAAAGAAAAAAGTCCTCCGCGCCATTGTGGACAATTACATCCAGACTGCCGAGCCTGTCGGCTCGAAAGCCCTTGCCAGTCTGCCGGGTCTGGACTGCAGCAGTGCCACCATCCGCAATGAGATGGCTGACCTGACCCAGATGGGTCTGTTGGAGCAGCCTCACACCTCTGCCGGGCGTATCCCGTCCCCTGCGGGCTACCGGCTGTATGTAGATGAGCTGATGCAGGACTACCGCCTGTCTGTGGATGAGACCCAGAGCCTCAATCAGGCCATGGAGCTGAAAATGCAGGAGGTGGACAAGGTCATTTCTCAGGTGAGCAAGATGGTCTCCAAAATGACCAATCTGCCTGCTGTGGCCATGACCTCCGCCGCCAACGCCCCTACGGTACAGCACTTTGAACTCTTGCAGGCCAACGCCGGAAGCTTTATTCTGGTGGTCATGACCAGCAACGAAGTAGTCAAAAACAAGCTCATCAAGCTTCCTTTGGATGTGACGGAGCAGGATCTGAAGCTCCTGTCCGCCGTCCTCAACGCCAGCCTGACACAGCTTCCCGTGGCGGGCTTCACTCCGGAGCTTCTCCAGCGGGTCACCCGCTCCGCCGGCGCTGCCGCCTCTCTCGTGCCGGTCATCGTGGACTATACCACCCATGTGCTCACCGAGCAGGAGAAAAGCGAGGTCTATGTCAGCGGGCAAATGAAGCTTCTGGGTCAGCCGGAATACCGGGATGTCAGCAAAGCGCAGGAAGTACTCTCCACCTTGGACGAGGAAACCCTGTCCAACCTGCCCGCCACTCTGGCGGATGTGGGCAGAACGCAAATTCTGGTCGGACCGGAAAACATCGCCAAGGAACTGCGGGATACCAGCGTGGTCATGACCCGCTTCGACATCGGCGACGGGATGCAGGGACTCATCGGCGTGGTAGGACCTACCCGCATGGATTACGCCCAGGTCACTGCCCGACTGAGCTATTTTGCCGAAAATCTGGGACGGATGTTCACCAAACCCGCCATCCTGCCCGGTGAGAATAACAAATCAGGAGAAGACTGATGGAAGAAACCAAGAACACACCTGAAATTCAGGAAGAAGAAACCACCGAAGTCGTCCAGCCCGATCCCATTGAGGAGCTGACCGCCAAGCTGGCCGCCGAGCATGATAACTACCTGCGACTGGCGGCAGAGTACGATAATTTCCGCAAACGCTCCCAGAAAGAGCGGGAAGCCCTGTATACGGACATCAAAGCCGAGACCGCGGGCAAGTTCCTGCCGGTGTTCGACAATCTCCAGCGGGCTTTGGCGCAGGAAACTGCCGACGAAGCCTATAAAAAAGGCGTGGAGATGACCATGACCGGTTTGATGGAAGTCATGGCAGGTCTGGGAATCACGTCCTTTGGCGAAGTAGGCGACGCCTTTGACCCCAATTATCACAACGCCATTATGCACAAGGACGATGACACCTTAGGCGAAAACGTCATCTGCGAAGTTTTCCAGACCGGCTTTAAGCTGGGTGAAAAAGTGATCCGCCACGCCATGGTCGTGGTAGCCAACTAACCAATCATGAATTTTGTATCAACATCTCAGGAGGTATTTTATTATGAGTAAGATCATCGGTATCGACCTTGGTACGACCAATAGCTGTGTAGCCGTTATGGAAGGTGGCGAAGCCGTTGTCATCGCCAACGCCGAAGGCAACCGCACCACCCCCTCTGTGGTGGCATTTTCCAAGACCGGCGAGCGTATGGTAGGCCAGGTGGCAAAGCGTCAGGCGGTCACCAACCACGACCGCACCATTTCCTCCATCAAGCGGGAAATGGGCACCAACTATAAGGTCTCCATCGACGAGAAGAACTACACCCCGCAGGAAATTTCCGCTATGATTCTGCAGAAGCTCAAGGCTGACGCGGAAGCCTATCTGGGCGGTACGGTCACCGAAGCGGTCATCACCGTCCCCGCCTACTTCACCGACGCCCAGCGTCAGGCCACCAAGGACGCCGGCAAGATCGCCGGTCTGGATGTCAAGCGCATCATCAATGAGCCCACTGCCGCCGCTCTGGCCTACGGTTTGGATAAGGAGACCGAGCAGAAGATCATGGTCTATGACCTTGGTGGCGGTACTTTCGACGTATCCATTCTGGAGATCGGCGACGGTGTCATCGAAGTTCTGGCCACTGCCGGCAACAACCGTCTGGGCGGTGACGATTTTGACGAAGCCGTCATGAAGTATCTGGTCGCCGAGTTCAAGAAGGCCGAGGGCATCGACCTCAGCGCCGACAAGGTCGCCATGCAGAGACTGAAGGAAGCCGCCGAGAAAGCAAAAATTGAGCTGTCCGGCGTGACCTCCTCCAACATCAACCTGCCTTATATCACCGCCGATGCCACCGGTCCCAAGCATCTGGACGTGACTCTGTCCCGCGCCAAGTTCAACGAACTGACCGCCCATCTGGTGGAAGCCACCATGGGTCCTGTGAAGCAGGCCATGTCCGATGCCGGTCTGTCTGCCGGCGACCTGCACAAGGTTCTGCTGGTGGGCGGTTCTTCCCGTATCCCCGCCGTGCAGGAGGCTGTCAAGTCCATCACCGGCAAGGAAGGCTTTAAGGGCATTAACCCCGACGAGTGTGTGGCACTGGGTAAGTCGGGGGCCAAG
>JAZSAW010000045.1:0-4252 GCA_045602105.1 Candidatus Avilachnospira sp. | reverse complement strand
AAACAGCTGGATCAGCAGTGCCGTGCCGCCGTAGGAAAAGAACGGCAGCGAAATGCCCGTTGCAGGCAGGAAATTGGTCACAACGCCGATGTTGAAAAACACCTGCAGTGCCATCAAGGTAGAAATACCGCCCACCATCAGCGCGCCGAAGCGATCCTTGGCGTGCATGGCGATCCAGTAGCCCCGGAGAATGAGCATCATAAACAGCAAAATAATGACCACCGCGCCCACAAAGCCCAGTTCCTCACAGACAATGGGGAAAATATAGTCATTGTGCTCCTCCGGCAGGTACAGATACTTCTGCCGGCTGCGACCCAGACCCAGACCCATCAGTCCTCCTGAGCCGATGGCGTAGAGGGACTGCACGATCTGGTAGCCCGCACCCTGAGGGTCGGACCAGGGGTCACGCCATGCGACGATTCTTGCCGCCGCGTAGCCCATGGTGCTCAGATAGATCAGGGCGAACACGCCGATGACCAGAATACCCAGACCAAACCACCGGTACTGGACACCGCCGAGAAACAGCATAGCCGCCGCCACACAGCAGATGATGACGATACCGGACAGATGCCGCTGCAAGATCAGCGCCAAGATCATCACACCCAGAATAGCCAAAAAGGGATAGAGGGTGCGGAACTGCTTCATTTTATCCTTATAAGTGGAGATTATGGCGGCAAAGCTCATGATAATGGCCAGTTTTGCCACTTCCGAGGGCTGAAAGCTGATGATACCCAGACGAATCCATCGGGTAGCACCGCCTTCCGACGAGCCAAAAATGGGAGTAAGCAACATCAGCACAGCGGTGACCGCCAAAATGGGCATGGTCAGAGGTCTCCACCACTGGTGACGGATACGGCTGACAAACAGCATAGCGCCGATGCCCACCACAGCGAAACCGCCCTGCCGGGCAAAGTAGTAGGTGGAGCTGTCCTCTCTGGCATAGGCCGAGGCATAGCTGGCAGAGAACATCATGATGACGCCAATGGCCACCAGAAGCACCGTCAGCAACAAGAAGGGCAGATCCAGCATCCCGCCGACAAACAGAGGGAGCTTCTTCTTTTCCGGCTGAGACAGACGATTTTCATGTTGAACAGGAAATTTGATCTCCTTGCCCATGGCAATTCCTTTCTACGGTCAGAAACGGTTGCAGATTCCCAGTCCCGCCAGCAGACACATCAGGGCGGTGATGCCGGTAAATACCGCAAAGATCTTCACCTCGCTCCAGCCACCCATTTCAAAATGGTGGTGGATGGGCGTCATTCGGAAAATTCGCTTGCCGTGGGTAGCCTTGAAATACGCCACCTGCATGATCACGGACACAGCTTCCACAATATAGACGATGCCGACTAAAATCAGCACCAGAGGCATATCCAGAGCAAAGGCCATGCCACAGACCGCACCGCCGAGAAACAGCGAGCCGGTATCGCCCATAAACACTTTGGCAGGATGGAAGTTATAGCACAAAAAGCCCAGCAGACCGCCTACCAGTGCCGCCGGCAAAAGCGCCAGCGTTTCACTGCCCCATGCCCACGCGGTCACGGCAAAAAACACCATCACCGGCACGGTGACGCCGGATGCCAAACCGTCCACGCCGTCAGTCAGGTTTACGGCGTTGACACAGCCCACGATGACAAAGGTGGCAAAAATCAGATACACTACCCAGTTGACGGTAAAAGACACATCTGCAAAGGGGATATACAGCTCACAGGTCAGGTTTCCGTTCCAGCGCAAAAGACCCAGATACGCCAGAGCCACAGCAAGCTGTAAGATCAGTTTCTGCAGAGCCGTCAGACCCAGATTGCGCTTGCGGACGACCTTGACGAAATCATCGGCAAAGCCGATGGCGCCGTAGATCAGGGCGAAGCCCAGCACCATCAGATGCTCATACTCCCCTGCCACCATAGCCGTCCAGCCACCTGCCACAACGCAGATAACACAGGCGGTAATGAACATGATGCCACCCATGGTGGGCGTACCTTCCTTGGACTTGTGCCAGTTAGGGCCGATCTCCCGGATAGACTGTCCGGCTTTCAGCGCCCGTAAGGCGGGAATACATACCCTGCCCAACAGAGCAGTCAGAGCAAAAGAAACCAAAAGGGTCAATATCAGCGACATTTTTCATGCCTCCCTTGTATGATGGAGAAACCAAAATATTATCCTAAATTCCGGGAGAAATGTCAATCCTTTTTCCCCAGCTCCAAAAACTGCTTCAGAACCTCTTCCATACGCATCCCCCGACTTCCCTTAAACAGGAGAATATCTCCGGGACGGGCTTTTTGATGGAGCGCCTCCGCCATTTCCCCGCGATCGGTAAAATGCAGGGCTTTTTTCACATCCATTCCGCCGGTAATAGCGCCGACGACCATCCGCTCGGCCTCTTCACCGTAAGCCAAAACTATGTCGGCATTTCCGGCAGCCAGACGGCCTACGCGGTAATGCTCGGAGGAAGAACGGCTTCCCAACTCCAGCATATCTCCCAGAACCGCGATTCTCCGTCCGTCCACCTTGTGCTCACTGAGCACCCGCAGGGCGGCCTCCATGGATTCAGGGCCGGCATTGTAGCAGTCCTCGATGATGGTCATGCCGTTTTCTTCAAAAATATTCTGGCGCATACCGGTATTATGGAACAGTCCCAGCTGATACTGGATGCTTTCGGGACTGATTCCCTGAATCAGTCCCACTGCCACAGCGGCCAGAGCGTTGTAGACCATGTGCCGTCCCTCCTGCGGGACAAAGATCTCAAACCGCTGTCCCAGACCCCGGACAGTAAAGTATACTCCGCCGTCCATGGGGCGTATCTGTTCCGCCACCACATCGCAGAGGTCATTTTCAATGCCGAAATAGATCCGTCGGTGCGTGCCCTCCCGGAGATTCCACAGCAGTGGCTCATCGCCGTTAAATACCGCAACACCGTCGTCCTGTATGCCCTGCATGATCTCCAGCTTGGCCTTGAGGATACCCTCACGAGTGCCCAGATGCTCAATATGCATCGTGCCGATATTGGTGATGACCACCACATCCGGCTGGGCAATGGAGGTCAGATAAGCCATTTCACCAAAGTGATTCATGCCCAGCTCCAGCACAGCCATCTGGGTATCAGGCTCCATATCCATGACCGTAATGGGCAGACCCAGCTCATTGTTCTGGTTGCCCCGGGTCTTGGATACCCGGTATTTTCCCGAAAGGACGCAGGAGATCATCTCCTTGGTGGTGGTCTTGCCCACAGAGCCGGTAATAGCGACCACCCGCACACCGGATGCAACCCGATACTTCCGGGCAATATCGCCGTAGGCTTTCACCGTATCTGCCACGATGATCTGGGGCAGATCACAGTCCACAGGCCGGGCCACCAGGGCTGCCACAGCACCGGATCTCCGCGCCTGCTCCACATAATCATGGCCGTCTGCCCGCTCGCCCACCAGTGCCACAAACAGGTCACCAATTTGAATTTTCCGGGAATCGTGCTGTATGCCGGTAACAGTTCCTACCCCATCGGCAGGACGCAGTTCACCGTTACACCACAATGCCAGTTCCTTTAGTGTCAATTCCTTCATGACAGACCTCAATTCTTCTGCAAATGCTCGGCGACTTCTTCCCGCTCATCCAGATGGATCTTTTCGTGTCCGATCTCCTGATAGGTCTCATGACCCTTGCCCGCCAGCACGATCACATCGCCGGTCTGGCCATGATCCATAGCCCAGCGGATGGCCTGACGGCGGTTTTCGATGACCTCATAAGGGGTATCGATCCCCGTCATGCCCTCCAGAATTTGACCGATGATCTTCATGGGGTCTTCCGTTCTGGGATTATCGGAGGTCACCACAACATAATCGGACAGCTCTGCGGCGATCTTTCCCATAATGGGGCGCTTGATGGGGTCTCGGTCACCGCCACAGCCAAAAACAGCCACGACCCGCCCTTTACAAAATTCCCGGACGGTTTTCAGGATATTTTCCAGACTGTCGGGGGTGTGGGAATAGTCGATAATGACGGTGTAATCCTTGCCGGGGGTAGGCACGACCTCTGCCCTGCCCTTGACTCCCTGTGCCGTAGCCAGAGAGGTGGCGATCTGCGGAAGGCTCAGCCCCAAGGTCAGCGCCGCCGCCACGACGCCCAAAGCGTTATACACGGAAAATGCGCCGGGGATACCCAGACTCATGGGGACAGACTGCCCCTGATAGGTGGCAGTAAAGTCCACCCGGTCGGCATGCAGATGAATGTTCTCCGCCGTCAGGTCGGCAGGTGCGCCCTT
>JAZSAW010000044.1:0-8275 GCA_045602105.1 Candidatus Avilachnospira sp. | reverse complement strand
TGGAAACGGAGTTTGACCATGAAGGATAATTTTGCCCTCACGATGGAGCGTTATCGGCAGGCTGTGGAGGACTATCTGGCCGGCTGTTTTACCCAGGATGTGCCTCAGAAAAAGCTGATGGAAGCCATGCGGTACAGTCTGCTGGCCGGTGGCAAGCGTATCCGTCCTATCCTGACCTTAGAGTTCTGCCGGGTCTGTGGCGGTGATTGGCAGAAGGCACTGCCTCTGGCGGCCGCCATTGAGATGATTCACACCTACAGCCTGATTCACGACGATCTGCCCTGTATGGACAACGATGACTACCGCCGGGGTCGGCTGACCAATCATAAGGTCTATGGCGAAGCCACAGCGGTGCTGGCAGGCGACGCCCTGCTGACCGCCGCCTTTGATACAGCTGCCGGGGCAGAACTGGATGCCTCCAAGGTGGTGCGGGCTGTGGGTATTCTGGCATCCTGCGCCGGGGAGAAAGGCATGGTGGGCGGACAGATCCTGGATATGGACGGGGAGACCCGTGATATGACTGCCGAGGAGGTACATACCATCCACCGCCTGAAAACCGGCGGGCTGATCGTGGCTGCCTGCTGTATGGGCGTAGCCGCCGCGGGAGGCAGTGACGCTCAGATGGAGGCCGCCCGGAAGTATGCTTCCAGTATCGGTCTGGCCTTCCAGATTCGGGACGATATGCTGGATGTGCTGGGCGATGAGGTCAAGCTGGGCAAGGCCATCCATGCCGACGGGAATAAAAATACCTTTGTTTCTCTGTATGGACTGGAACAATGCGAACAGTTTATCGAGGAAGAAAACCGCAAGGCGCTGGAAGCTCTGGAGGCTTTTGCAGACCGGGACTTCCTGACTGATCTGGCAAAGCTTCTGGCAAACAGGGATCATTGATGAAAGATATACGAAAACCGTGTGCCACAGGCACACGGTTTTCGAATATTCACTTGTATATTCATGAATATCGTGCTATAATGTCAATAATGGCGCAGTATCCTAGTCAGTGCCACCGGCTCCCAGGAAGGGCCTAAAAATCCTTTAAAGGGCATAACTGTGAAACCCATGGTGTCTGCTTCTTACGCCCAGTTTGGGGTGGATGCTGAGGGGAGGCGTAGTTTCTACGCCTGCGAAAGAAGGGCGGCCTCCAATGGCATGGAGGATACGACCCTCCTTTTGTGGAGACCTGTTATTGTGCAGAAGCGTACTCCCCGCGTGGTAAGCGACTTCTGTACGAAACAGGATGTGAACCTGTATTGCGGTGTGACCGTTTTGGGGAACGCTGTGTGCAGAGTAGCCTGCCTTGCGTGAGCTTCGCGGGACAGAGGAGTGAAGCGCCCAGACCCCTGGCCAGGGGCGAAGGGCGATATTGCCTCTCGAAAGCCTGCTTGCAAAAGAGGATAAGAGTCGGAGGGCACTGTGTTGGAAATCATCTAGGCTGTCTTAACCGGGCAGATAAGGGATTGCAGTACGGACTCAGTGGCGATCGGGTTGCTTTATTGGCGACAAAAAGACGGATGCTTTCAAGGGAAACCACTTCACCGGCGACGGGGAGCAGTATCCGGGGAAAACCTACCCGACCTATGCCGTAAGTTTAATCTTATCTGCCGCCATTGTACCTAGTTTTCTTACAGGAGGAATTCTGTGAAACGCGCAAGCGGTAAAAAATCCGGACGGTTTCAGCTGAAGCCGGACTGGAAATGGATCACCATGATCTTTGGCATCACCATCGGCATCTCAGCCACCATGTCCTTTGTGTCCAATGAGATTCTTTCGGCGGGCGGCATGGCGTTGTCTTTTGTTGTGCTGTTGGTGATCATTTTATTGGGAATCATATTTGACATTATCGGCGTGGCAGTCACGGCGGCGGAGGAGCGCCCCTTTCATTCCATGGCGGCAAAAAAAGTGCCGGAGGCCATGGTAGCCATCCGGATGCTTCGCAAGGCCGAGCGGGTATCGTCCTTCTGCAATGACGTGGTGGGCGATATTTGCGGTGTCGTGTCCGGATCTGCCTCTGCGATCATTGTGGCCCGTGTGGTAGTGGGATCACAGCCTGTTATGGATGAGGTGATTCAGCTTCTCATGTCCGCTCTGGTGGCAGGTCTGACCGTAGGAGGAAAGGCCTTTGGCAAGGCTGTGGCCATGAGCAACAGCACTGCCATTATCCACACGGCGGCCAAGCTGATCTATTGCGTACAAAGTTTGCCCCGAAAGCTGGGGCAGTTGTTCCGACACAGATAAAGAGGTTTTTTATGTTAGAGCATATTGACTCCAGAGCCGACCTGCTGGCGCTGACTCCGGAACAGGACCGTCAGCTCTGCAGGGAGATTCGGGATTTTCTGGTACAGCACGTGGCACGGAGCGGTGGTCATCTGGCGTCCAATCTGGGCGTAGTGGAGCTGACCTTAGCCCTGCACAAGGTCTATGATACAGAAAAAGACCGCCTGCTTTTCGATGTGGGACACCAGTCCTATGTCCATAAGATACTCAGTGGCAGAAAAGAGCAATTTTCTTCTCTGCGTACATTTGGCGGTTTGGCCGGGTTTCCCAAGCCTGCGGAAAGCCGGCATGACGCCTTTATTGCCGGTCACGCATCGGATTCGGTGTCTGTGGCGCTGGGTATGGCCAGAGCCAAAACGCTTTCCGGCGAAAGCTATGATGTGGTGGCGGTGCTGGGTGACGGCGCTATGACCGGCGGTCTGGCCTATGAGGGACTCAACGATGCCGGTGAGAGCGGTGAGCCTCTGGTGGTCGTCCTGAACGACAACGGAATGTCCATCACGCCCAATGTAGGCGCGGTGGCACGGCATCTGTCCTTAGTCCGGCTGAAGCCCGGTTATTTTGGTCTGAAAAAGGCCTATCGCCAGTTCACCCAGAGCGTTCCGGGCGGGAAGAAGCTTCACGCCTTTTCCCATAAGATCAAAACCCGGATGCGCCGGAAGCTTATGGGCGTGACCATCTTTGAGGAAATGGGCTTTCAGTATCTTGGCCCTGTAGACGGTCATGATACGGAAAAACTGGTGTTTTTGCTCCGGCAGGCAAAGGAGATGGGCGAGCCGGTCTTGCTCCATGTGATCACCAAAAAAGGAAAGGGCTATGCTCCGGCTGAGACCATGCCGGAGAATTTCCACGGTATCGGTAAATTTGACCCGGATACGGGACTTTCCAACAGCAGTTCGGGGGAGAGCTTCTCCCGGACCTTTGGCAAAACCCTGTGCCAGCTGGCGCAGGAGGATGGGCGTATTTGCGCCATCACCGCGGCCATGGAGCAGGGAACAGGACTGAGCCGGTTTGCCCGGCAGTTTCCCAAGCGGTTTTTTGATGTGGGCATCGCCGAGGGTCATGGGGTATCCATGGCGGCAGGCATGGCAAAACAGGGGATGATACCTGTCTTTGCGGTCTACTCCACCTTCCTTCAGCGTGGCTTTGATATGCTGGTGCACGATGTGTCCCTCCTTGGTCTGCACGTGGTCTTTGCCGTGGATCGGACAGGCCTTGTGGGTGAGGACGGAGAGACCCATCACGGCGTGTTTGATGTGGGTTATTTACGGCAGATACCGGGTATGCAGATCTTCTGTCCCGCCAGTCAGGCAGAGCTTTCCGTTATGCTTCGTCAGGCGGTGCTGGAGACTTCCGGCCCTGTGGCCGTCCGCTATCCCAGAGGGACAGACGGAGCATATACGGCAGGTCAATGGCAGGATCGCATATCCCCCGATGCGCGACTGACTGTCCTGACCTACGGAACGACTGTCAATCAGGCCATGGAGGCCGTGGATCAGCTGGCAGAAGAGGGAATTGCGTGCGATCTGATCAAACTGCCTAGAATCCGTCCATTGAATCTGGATTCAACCTTTGAATCGGTGAGAAAGACCGGTCGGCTTCTCATGGTGGAAGAAACTGCCCATACGGGCGCAGTCGGCGAAACGGTTATGGCGGAGCTGGCAAGAAAACAATATCCCGTGGCGTGCCGGTGCTGTGACCTGAAAGACGGCGTTGTGCCCCACGGAGATCTGGCGTCCCTGCGCCGGCTGATGAAACTGGACGGACAGGGAATTTATGAAACAGCAAAGGAACTGTTGCAGGATGAAGCATAAGGAAAGACTGGATGTGCTGTTGGTGGAGCGGGGTTTTTTTGAAAGCCGTGCCAAAGCGCAGGCAGTCATTATGAGCGGTGACGTCTATGTAGACGGCCAAAAAGCGGATAAAGCCGGGGCGAGCTACGATGTGGAAGCGCCCATTGAGGTGCGGGGCAGTGTTTGTCCCTATGTGAGCCGTGGCGGACTGAAGCTGGAAAAGGCGTTGCGGGACTTTGGTGTAGATCCCACAGGCTTTGTCTGCAGCGATTCCGGTGCTTCCACCGGCGGATTTACAGACTGTCTGCTCCAACAGGGAGCGAAAAAGGTCTTTGCCATCGATGTGGGCTACGGACAGCTTGCGTGGAAGATTCGCAGTGATCCCCGGGTAGTGGTCATGGAGCGGACCAATATCCGTCATGTGACCCCGGAGCAGTTGGGAGAGCCTCTTGACCTGTCTGTGGTGGATGTGTCTTTTATTTCTCTGAAACTGGTTTTGCCGGTCATCAAGACCCTGCTTCGAGAGGGAAAGGGACAGGTTTTGTGCCTGATCAAGCCCCAGTTTGAGGCAGGCAAGGAAAAGGTCGGCAAGAAGGGCGTAGTCCGGGATCCGGCAGTGCATCTGGAAGTTCTGCAGGACTTTGTGGCGCTTGCCCGGTCTTTGGCGTTTACCATCTGCGATCTGACCTATTCTCCGGTAAAAGGCCCGGAGGGTAATATCGAATTTTTAGGCCATTTGACTCTGGCCGGTGGCGAAGACTGCGCCACCGATCTGGAGGCGCTGGTGCAGGAAGCCCATGCCTCCCTGAAAGGGTAAGTTATGAAAGCTGTATTGACCCCCAATCCCTATCGGGACAGAAATTTTAAGCTGGCAGAGCAGGCAGTTGCCATTTTGCAGGAAGCCGGCATGGAGACCAGTCTGTGTCTGCCCTTTGATGTGGACAAGAGCTTTCAGCTCCCCACCGATATGAAATTCGGAGATCTGCACCGGGAGATCAAAAATGCCGATGTGCTCATCTGCTTCGGCGGTGACGGCACGATTCTCCACGCCTCCAAGATCGCCACCCGCCATCATACGCCTATTCTGGGCGTCAATGTGGGCACCATGGGCTTTATGGCAGAGCTGGAGGCCGGGGAGCTTTCGCTCCTTGCGCGCCTTGCCCAAAAGGATTATCAGATCGAAAAGCGAATGATGCTCCGAGTGAGCGTACACAACGAGGGGAAACTGGTGTTTGAGGAAACGGCCCTCAATGACGCCGCCATTACCAAGGGCGCAGTCGCCCGCGTGATCGATGTGGCGGTAGGCTGCGATGGGGTGGAGGCCTCCAACTTCTCCGGCGACGGAGTGATCATTTCCACCCCCACAGGATCTACGGCCTATTCCATGTCTGCCGGAGGTCCGATCGTTGAGCCTTCCGCCCAGAATATCATCATCACCCCCATCTGCGCCCATGCCATCAGTGCCAAGGGACTGGTTACTGCGCCCGGTCGTACCATCACCATCCGTCTGGGCAAGCTGGGCAGAAGAAATGCGTTTTTGTCTGTGGACGGTGGCAGAGCCTTCCGCCTGAATGTGGACGACGTGGTCACCATCCGCCGGGCAGAGCAGGAGACCCGGCTGATCCGGCTGAAGCAGACCAATTTCTATGAGATACTCAACAACAAATTCTATGCCCGATAAGGAGACTGCTTCATGAAAGCAAAACGACAGGCGAAGATACTGGAACTCATTAAGGAGAAAACCGTTGAAACCCAGGAACAGCTTTTGATGGAGCTGAATCTCCATGGCTACAATACCACCCAGGCCACTATTTCCCGGGACATCAAGGAGCTTCGGATCATCAAGGAGCTGGGTCCCGGGGGTGTGTACCGTTACAGCTCTGCCCCCAAGCCTCTTGAGCCTACCCTGACGGCCAAGCTTCACAATATCTTCAAGCAGAGCGTACTGTCCTGCGACCATGCCCAGAATATCGTGGTCATCAAGACGATGCCCGGTCTGGCTTCTGCCGCCTGTTCTGCCATCGATGCCATGAATCTCGATGCCATCGTCGGCTCTCTGGCAGGTGACGACACAGCCTTTATCCTTATGCGGGATACGGCTTCCGCCATGGCATTGAGCTCGGATTTTAAGCGGGAACTGATGTAAACGGAGGAACTTGGGATGCTGAACCTGCTTCATATCGAGAATATTGCCGTGATCGAGCAGGCTGACATCCGTTTTGATTCCGGCTTTCACGTGCTGACCGGTGAGACCGGTGCAGGCAAATCCATCGTCATTGACGCCATCTCTGCCATTTTGGGCGAGCGGGCGTATCGGGATGTGATTCGTACCGGCGCCAACAAGGCCTATGTCAGCGCGGTCTTTTCCCAAGTGCCGGAGCTTGACTGGTTTGGGGAAAATCAGGTGGACTATGACCCCCAGGAACTGGTGTTACAGCGGGAGATCTTTGCCGATGGCAAAAATCTCTGCCGGGTCAATGGCAGACCGGTGACGGTGGCCATCCTGAAGAAACTGGGCGTGCAGTTGGTGAATATCCACGGACAGCACGATTCCCAACAGCTTTTTGATGAGGCCAATCACCTGATCTATCTGGATCTGGTGGCAAAAAACCAAAAAGAACTGGCTGACTATCAGGAAAAATATGAGGCGGTACAAGCCGTCCGCCGGGAAATGGAATGGCTTTCCATGGATGAGGGCGAAAAACTCCGCCGGATGGAAGCGTTGCAGTATCAAATCGAGGAGATTCAGCGGGCTCAGCTGGAAGCCGGGGAAGATGAAGCGCTGGAAAGCCGGAGAAAGCTACTGCAAAATGCGGAAAAGCTGATGGACGGTATGAACCGGGCTTCCTCTGCCCTCTATGGCGATGAAGACCGGGACGGTGCTGTGGGGCTGGTACAGGAGGCACAGCGTGCCCTTGGGAAGATCGCTGCCTACGATGAAGAACTGTCCCAGCTCAGCGAGCGACTTTCAGAGCTTGTCTTTGCCGTGCAGGATGTGGCGGAGGAGCTTCGCGACCATATAGACGGGCTTTCCTATTCCGGAGATGAACTGGAGCAGATCGAGAGCCGTCTGGATGTGATTCACCGCCTGCGGAGAAAGTACGGCGGAAGCGTTTCAGAGATTTTGGCCTATCTGGAACAGGCGCAACAGGAACTGGATGAGATGGAATTTGCCACAGAACGGCTGGAAAAGCTAAGTGGCAAGCTGACTGCGCTGGAGAAAGAAGCCGAAGCCTCTGCCCTTGTTTTGCGCCAGACCCGAAAGCAGGCATCGGTAACTTTGCAGAAACGCCTCAGTGAAGAACTGACGGCGCTGGATATGCCCAGAGCGCAGTTCGTCTGTGAGTTTGATGAAATTTCTCTGTCCGGAAACGGCATGGATGGGGTGCGGTTTTTGATGACTGCCAATGTGGGCGAGGCACTGAAACCTCTGAGCAAGGTGGCGTCCGGCGGTGAACTGGCGCGAATCATGCTGGCCATCAAAAATGTTCTGGCTGAGGGCGACCGGGTAGGGACCCTGATTTTTGACGAGGTGGATGCCGGCGTCAGCGGACGGGCGGCACAAAAAGTGGCGGAAAAACTCCGGGCAGTATCCCGGGGCAAACAGGTGCTTTGCGTCACCCATCTGCCTCAGATCGCCGCGGCGGCAGATGCCCATCTGCTGATCGAGAAGTCTGAAAAAGATGGCAGAACTTACACCCATGTGACCTGTCTGGATAAAGAGGGTCGGAAAAAAGAGATCGCCCGAATCATCGGTGGCGCGGAGATCACGGAGATCACCTTGCGTAGCGCCGAAGAAATGCTGAAATAAAAAGACCCAAAGCAGGTCACTTTTATAGATTTTCTACAGGAAGAAAGGAAAAAGAAACATGACATTGTACGAAGAACTGGTAGCCAGAGGGCTCATTGCCCAGGTCACAGATGAAAAGGAAGTCAGCGAGCTGATCAACGCCGGTAAGGCGACCTTCTATATCGGCTTTGACCCCACGGCGGATTCTCTGCACGTCGGCCATTTTATGGCGCTGTGCCTGATGAAGCGCCTGCAGATGGCAGGCAACCGTCCCATCGCCCTGATCGGTGGCGGTACGGCCATGGTAGGCGACCCCTCCGGTCGGACGGATATGCGCTCCATGATGACCCCCGAGACCATACAGCACAACTGCGAATGCTTCAAAAAGCAGATGGAGCGGTTTATCGACTTTGGCGAG
>JAZSAW010000043.1:0-16326 GCA_045602105.1 Candidatus Avilachnospira sp. | reverse complement strand
GGCGCTTCCGGCTCCGGCAAGACCACACTGATGAATATCATCGGTCTTTTGGATCGCCCTACGGAGGGTCAATATATCATCGACGGTGTGGATGTGAGCCAAGCCACAGACCGGGAACTGAGCTATATCCGCAATCAGAAGATCGGCTTCGTGTTTCAGACCTATAATCTTGTGGCAAAGACCACGGCGCTGAGAAATGTGGAATTGCCCATGCTTTATGGCGGAGTTCCGGCTAAGGAGCGGACGCACAGGGCGGGCGAACTGCTGGAGCTGGTGGAGATGCAGGATCGGGCGCGCCACCTGCCGGAGGAGCTTTCCGGCGGACAGAAACAGCGTGTGGCCATTGCCAGAGCCATGGCAAACGACCCGGCGATCATTCTGGCTGACGAGCCTACGGGCGCGCTGGATTCCAAAACCGGACGCACGGTCATGGATCTGTTCCATCGACTCAATAAGGAGCAGGGCAAGACCATCGTTCTGATCACCCACTCCATGGAGCTGGCCGAGGAAACAGACCGCATCATTACCATCCGGGATGGCTCTATCACGGGGGAAAGGGCAGGTGCACAGCAATGATGGTCATGGAAAATATCCACATGGCTGTGACCAGCCTGAAAGCCAATAAATCCAGAGCACTGCTGACCATGCTGGGTATCATCATCGGCATTGCCGCGGTCATTGCCATTATGACCGTGGGCAATTCGGTGACCAACACCGTTTCCACCTCCATGCAGGACATGGGCGCCAACAACATCAATGTGATGCTCACAAAAAGAGAGCGTGAGGCGGAAAAGCGGGAAACGGGCATTGAATTCGGTGTCGTGGAAAGCAGTAAAGCGCTGACGGAGCAGGAGTATTTTACGGATGAAATGATCCGGGATCTGATCCGACAGTTTCCCGATGAGATCGAGGCCATTTCCGCTACGGAGACTGTGGGCACGACCCAGGTCAAAAAGGGGAACGAATCGGAGCAGATCACAGTCATCGGTGTCAGTCAGGGCTATTTTACCGCCAATGATAAGACCATTGTGGCGGGACGGCTGATCTCGGCGGAGGAATCTGTCAAGGGCAGAAGCGTATGTCTGGTGGCGGATGAATTTGTGGATGAACTGCTGGAATGTAGTTATTCCGATGCTCTGGGGGTAACCATCGGCTGTGAGCTGGACGGACGCACGGCGGAGTATACCATCGTGGGCGTCTACGAAAAGGACGATACCGCCGCGGCCATGGGTATGATGACCACCGGCACGGACTGTTATATCCCCCTGAACACCGCAAAGAATTTTACCCACAGTAAAAACTATCCGTCCTTCAGCGTGGTGGCAAAGGTCGGCGTGGATTCGGATGCACTGGCGACCAAGATCGAGGGCTATATGGAGGGCTTCTACCGCTCCAACCATTATTTTGAGGTGTCTGCCTTCAGCATGTCGGCCATGGTCTCCGTGATGTCGGATATGATGGATACCATCGTCACAGCCATTTCCGTCATTGCGGGCATTGCCCTGCTGGTGGGCGGTATCGGCGTGATGAACATCATGCTGGTCTCGGTCACGGAGCGTACCCGGGAGATCGGCACTCGAAAGGCGTTGGGCGCGACCAATGAGTCTATTCGGATGCAGTTTATCGTGGAAGCTATGATCATGTGCCTGCTGGGCGGGGTCATCGGCGTTGTTCTGGGGGTAGCGGGCGGTATCCTGGCCTCCGACCTGATGGGCGCAATGGCAAAGCCATCTGCAGGCAGTATCGTGCTGTCACTGGGCTTTTCTCTTGCCATTGGCGTGTTCTTCGGCTACTATCCGGCCAACAAGGCCGCCAAAATGAACCCCATCGACGCCCTGCGGTATGAATAGTCACCAATGCTGGATATTCACACTATACGGTATATATACAGCCTAAAACCAGGGGAAATCCCGGAAATATACCGTATATTATGCGAAATATATAGGGGATGCCAAGAAATACCCCGAAGGTTTGTGTAAAATTGATATTGCATAATCTTGCATAAAGATGTAATATATATTCACAAACAAAACCTGAAAACACTTTTGGGAGGAACATATTATGGAAAAGAAATCTTACAAGAAGATCGTGCTGGCTTATTCCGGCGGTCTGGATACATCCATCATCATCCCCTGGCTGAAGGAAAACTACGATGACCCCGAGATCATCGCCGTGTCCGGCAACGTGGGTCAGGCTGACGAGCTGGAAGGGCTGGAAGAAAAGGCCATCAAGACCGGCGCGTCCAAGTGCATCGTGGCTGACCTGACCGATGAGTATGTGGATGATTACATCATCCCCTGCCTGAAGGCCGGCGCTATCTATGAAGAGTATCTGCTGGGCACTTCCCATGCCCGCCCCTGTATCGCCAAGGCTCTGGTGGAGATCGCCCTGAAAGAGGGCGCTGACGCCATCTGCCACGGTTGCACCGGCAAGGGCAACGATCAGGTGCGTTTCGAGCTGGCGGTCAAGGCCCTTGCGCCCCAGATGCCCATTATCGCTCCCTGGAGAGAGTGGTCCATCAAGTCCAGAGAGGAAGAGATCGATTACGCCGAGGCTCACAATGTGCCTCTGAAGATCAACCGGGAGACCAACTATTCCAAGGATAAGAATCTGTGGCACCTGAGCCATGAGGGTCTGGATCTGGAGGATACGGGCAACGAGCCTCTGTACGATAAGGAAGGCTTCCTGGAAATGGGCGTCAGCCCCAAGAAAGCGCCCGACGAGCCCACCTACATCACTCTGGACTTCGTCAAGGGCGTGCCCACCAAGCTCAACGGCGAGGAAATGTCCGCCAAGAACATCATTCTGGCGCTCAACAAGCTGGGCGGTGAAAACGGCATCGGCCTGCTGGACATCGTGGAAAACCGGCTGGTCGGCATGAAGTGCAGAGGCGTCTATGAGACCCCCGGCGGCACGATCCTCTACAAGGCGCACCAGTATCTGGAGACCCTGACTCTGGATAAGATGACCGCCCACGAAAAGGAAAAGCTGGCTGTGACCTATGCCGAGCTGGTCTACAACGGTCTGTGGTTCAGCCCCCTGCGGAAGGCTCTGGCAGCCTTTGTGGACTCCACCCAGGAGAAGGTCACCGGCACGGTGAAGCTGAAGCTCTACAAGGGCAACATCATCAAGGCCGGCGCATGGAGCGAAAACTCCCTGTATTCCGAAAAGATCTGCACCTTCGGCGAGTCTGACTACAATCAGGCCGACGCCACGGGCTTTATCAACCTCTTTGGTCTGCCTACCCAGATTCAGGCAATGGTGGAGCAGGGTATCCTGTAAAAAGATAAAAAGGGCAGTTATATAACTGCCCTTTTTCGTGATATGAGGTGAATTTTATGAAACTTTGGTCAGGACGGTTTCAAAAAGAGACCGACACATTGGTCAACGACTTTAACTCCTCCATCCGCTTTGACCAGCGGATGTACCGGGAGGATATTCAGGGCTCTCTTGCCCATGCCAAAATGTTGGGAGATACCGGAGTCATCTCTCCGGAGGACGCTGAGGCCATCGCACAGGGCTTAAAAGACCTGTTGGCGGATATTGAGAGCGGAAACGTGGAATTTTCCGTGGATGCAGAGGACATCCACATGAATGTGGAAACTCTGCTGACCCAGCGAATCGGCGATGCCGGAAAACGCCTGCACACAGGCAGAAGCCGGAACGATCAGGTGGCGGTGGATCTGCGTCTGTACCTGCGCCGGGAGATCGGGGAGATTCGGGATATGGTCCTGGATTTCATCGGTGTTCTGTGCAAGCAGGCGAAAGACCATCAGCAGACGGTCATGCCCGGCTATACCCATCTTCAGCGGGCTCAGCCCATTACCTTTGCCCAGCATCTGCTGGCCTACGGCGCAATGCTTGCCCGGGATGTGACCCGGCTGGAGGACTGCCGTGCCCGGATGAATTATTCGCCCTTGGGCTCAGGCGCGCTGGCAGGCACGACCTATCCCATCGACCGGATGCAGACGGCAGAGCTTCTGGGCTTTGACGGCCCGATGTCCAACTCTCTGGACGGCGTGTCCGACCGGGACTATGTGCTGGAACTGCTTTCCGCTTTGTCCATCCTCATGATGCACATGAGCCGGTTTGCTGAGGAGGTCATTCTCTGGTGCAGTTGGGAATTCAAGTTCATCGAACTGGATGACGCCTATTCCACCGGCTCGTCCATTATGCCCCAGAAGAAAAATCCCGATGTGGCGGAGCTTGTCCGGGGTAAGACCGGTGGGGTCTACGGAAGTCTCATGAGCCTGCTTTCTACCATGAAGTCCCTGCCTCTGGCGTACAACAAGGATATGCAGGAGGACAAAGAGCCAGTCTTTGATGCCGTGGATACGGTGAAGCAGTGCGTGCCCGTGTTCTCCGCCATGATCGATACCATGAAGGTTCTGCCGGAAAATATGCTGGCGGCAGCCAAAAAGGGCTTTATCAATGCCACGGACTGTGCCGACTATCTGACCAAAAAGGGCGTGCCCTTCCGGGATGCCTACAAGGCCACCGGTCAGCTGGTCTACGCCTGCACCACCCAGGGCAAGACGCTGGAGGAGCTGACTCTGGCAGAGTTCCGCGCCATCCATCCGGAATTTGACGAGGGGGTCTATCAGGCCATTGACCTGCAGACCTGTGTCAGCCAGCGGGGAAGCTACGGCGGTCCTTGCGTGGCTCAGACTACCCGGCAGATCGAAGAACTGGAACAGTTTATGGGCGAGAGAAAATAAATAAGGAGGAAGTTCCATGCATTTTCTGAAATTACTGGATTTTACCCCCGCTGAGATCACCCATTTTCTGGATGTGGCAGCGGATCTGAAAGCAAAGAAAAAGGCCGGTGTGCCCCACCGGCTTCTGGAGGGCAAAAACCTTGCCCTGATCTTTGAAAAAACCTCTACCCGCACCCGTTGCAGTTTTGAGGTGGCAGGACACGATCTGGGTATGGGCGTCACCTATCTCGACCCCAGTGGCTCTCAGATCGGCAAAAAGGAGTCCATTCCCGATACTGCAAGAGTTCTGGGACGGATGTTTGACGGCATCGAATACCGGGGCTACGGGCAGGACATCGTGGAAGAGCTGGCAGAATATGCCGGTGTTCCGGTGTTTAACGGCTTGACCAATGAGTTCCATCCCACCCAGATCTTGGCGGACTTTTTGACCATACAGGAGCATTTCGGCAAGCTCAAGGGCATCAAACTGGTCTATATGGGCGATGCCCGGTACAATATGGGCAACTCCCTCATGGTAGGCTGTGCCAAAATGGGCATGGACTTTGTGGCCTGCGCCCCCAAGGCCTATTTCCCCGAGCAGGAGCTGATCGATGCCTGTCAGGCCATCGCCAAGGAAACCGGCGCGACCTTGTCCTTCTGCGAAGATCCCATGGAGGCCACCAAGGGCGCTCATGTGATCTACACCGACGTCTGGGTGTCCATGGGTGAGCCTGTGGAGGTCTGGGCGGAGCGTATCCGGGATCTGGGCGCCTATCAGGTCAATAAGGCCGTTATGGACAACGCCGGTCCTCAGTGCAAATTCATGCACTGCCTGCCTGCCTTCCATGACCTGCGTACCACCGTGGGCAAGGAAATGGGCGAAAAGTTCGGCCGCACCGAGATGGAGGTCACCGACGAGGTCTTTGAAAGTCCCCAGTCCATCGTCTTTGACGAGGCGGAAAACCGGATGCATACCATCAAGGCGGTCATGGCCGTCTGCATGGCAGGAATGTAAGGAGATAATAAAAATCGGACAGCTTTGGCTGTCCGATTTTTTGTTTGCGATCAGAGCTGTTTCAGCAAACGCTGATAAGCTTCTTCCCATTGGGGAGTATGGTTGGGGGCGTACTCGCTGACAGCCTCGGAGTTGCGTACTACCTGACGCACCTGCTCCATAGTCTCCAGCAGACCCAGAGCCTTGGCCTGCATCAGCAGATTGCCGATGGCTGCGCCCTCGATCGGTCCGGTGACCACAGGACGATCCAGAGAATCTGCAACCATCTGGTTGAGAAGCTTGTTCTGGATGCCACCGCCGACGATGTTCAGCTGGTCGATACGCTGACCCTTGATCTCCTCCAGACGCTCCAGTGCCCAGCGGTACTTGAGTGCCAGAGATTCGTAAATGGCGCGGGCCACCTGACCCACAGTTTCCGGCACAGGCTCGCCCACCTTACGGCAGTAAACCTGCACCTTGCGGACCATGTCGCCGCCGCCGTAGAATTCCTCGTAGTCGGAATTGATGATGGTGCGGAAGGGCTCGGCCTTCTGGGCTTCCACCACGATGTCGTTCCAGCTCCATGTCACGCCGGTCTTTTTGATCCAGTCCCGACGGCACTCCTGAATGAGCCACAGACCCATGATGTTCTTCAGGGGACGGAAGCCACCCTGAACAGTGCCTTCATTGGAGAAGTTGGCCTTGCGGACGCTGTCGGTCAGCAGGGGCTCGTCGGTCTCCACACCGAACAGGGACCATGTACCGCTGGAGCAGAAGGCGAAACTGCCACTGCCGGGAATGGCGGCCACGGCGGAAGCGGTGTCGTGGGTGCCAACGGCGGCAAAGCTGGCCTGATTAAGCCCGATCTCCTCCGCCAGCTCCTTACGCAGACAGCCACGGAGCATACCCGCCTGATCGATCTCGGTGAAGATCTCTCTGGGCAGACCCAGAGCATCGATGGTCTCCCAGTCCCAGTCCCGGGTCTTGGGGTTATACATCATGCCGGTGGTGACGTTGGTGTATTCACTCTTGGCCTCACCGGTAAGGAAATAGCCCAGCAGGTCAGGCATCAGGAGCATTTTCTTGCCGTTTTCCAGAGCCACATCGCCCTCAGCCTTCCGGCGGGCAAGCTGATAGATGGTGTTGAAGTTCATGGTGGCGATGCCGGTGCGGGAGAAGATGGTGGGGAAATCCACAGTTTTCCACACCCGCTCCATATCCTCGTCCACCGCCATGCGGTAGGAGCGGGGATTGCCCAGCAGATGCCCGTTTTTGTCCAACAGACCGAAGTCCACGCCCCAGGAATCGATGCCGAAGCAGTCCAGCTCGCCTATATTGAGCTGTTTGAAGGCCAGCAGACCCTGCTTGAGCTGGTTATACAGATAGGGCAGATCCCAGTAGTAGACGCCGTTCATTTCGATGTAGTTGTTCTCAAAGCGGTGCAGTTCCTGCATCTCGACCTTTTCGCCGTCAAACCGACCCAAAATGGCACGGCCGTTGCTCGCGCCCAGATCGAAAGCCAGAAGATTGTAAATCTTGCCCATATGGTCCTCCTTATTTCTTGCCGGCCAGGGATTTGCGGTACTTTTCGCTCTCCCAGTTGGCAATGAAGTGCTTGGCGGCCTCACCCATGGTAGACAGGGGATGACCGGCGGCGCGGATGTGGTTGATGACAAAGACCACGGCGGTCAGGGTCTCGGCCAGCACCTGAGCTTTCTTGCCGTCCATGCGCATCAGGACCTTGCCGGTCTTGGAATCGGCCACGCACTGACCTTCTTCCACGGTGTCCTTGTCCATGGCAAATGTGCCGATGAGGAAGACCATCTGGTCGGGATACAGAGGCTGTTCCAGCAGGAACTGCTCGGTGTATGCGCCACCGGCCAGAGCTTTGGTCAGATAATCGGTGGTGTTTTCGTACAGACCGGGCTCGACCTCCTTGATGGTCACAGCGGGGAAGCTGTCGCCGGTGATGCCGAAGACCTTGGCCAGACGCTCGTTGGCGTCGGCATGGAGAGCCAGAACGGTATCCGGGTCATCGTCATGGGCGATGATGCCGTGGTTTTGCATCAGGATGATGGAGGGCTTTTTGCCGGTTTCGGCTTCTACACGGCGAAGCTCATCCCGGATGGCAAAGGTCAGGTTTGCGCCGGGATCTACATAGGGCACCATGCCCCAGGTGTAGTCGGCGTCGGCAAAGGCCTTTTCGGCGATCTCCCGGCAATTGACGGCACAGGTGGCCAGATTGGCGTAGACGCTGTGGGTATGTACCACAAAGGTTTTCAGCACAGAGTGGAAGCCCGCTTCCACAGAGGGACGGAGCTGAGCCAGACCCTCGATGGTCTTGACGGTCTCTTTGGCCTTGTTAGAGCCGGCGGTCTCCACATTTTCAAACTGGTCAGGCTCGCTGGTCAGATAAAAGTCCCGCAGGGTGGCGCAGTCCAGAACGGCATAGGCCTTGTCGGGCTCGATGTCGCTGAGGCAGAAGCCGGAGGCCTTGATGGCCATCAGACCGCCGGAGAGCTTCACAGAGGTGTTGCCACCACCGCCCTGCACATAGTCAGCCCGAGCACCGGCAGTTTTGGAGACCCGGGAAAATTCCTGCAAAAGCTTGGCATTTTCTTCGAAAAACATGATACTTCCTCCTAAGGGTGACCCTCGTGCCCGATTTGGCACGGGGGTCTGTATGTATACTTATCGCTTGGACAGAACGTCCTTTTCGTACTGCTTGGTGCGGGTGAGCCAGTCCTGACCCACATCCACGCCCTTAGTCATGCAGTAGTAATCCCACACTGCGCCCATGGGCAGGGTCTTGCGCTCTTCCATGAGAGCCAGACGGCTGGTCAGGTCGCGGTCGTGCTCAGCCTGATAGACACAGGCGGGAGCAAGGCAGGAGGACAGGATGGCCTTGCGGGCGTTGCGCATACCGATGGCCCATGCGGCCACACGGTTGATGGAAGCGTCGAAGTAGTCCAGACCGATGAGGGCCCGGTCTTCCAGACCGTTGAGGATCAGCTCGTCCATGATCTTCTGCAGTTCATCGTCCAGAATGATGACATGGTCGGAGTCCCAGCGGACGGGACGGGACACATGGAGCAGGACCTTATCCAGGAACTGCAGGCAGGCGGTCAGCTTGGCGGAGATGACTTCCGTGGGATGGAAGTGACCGGCGTCCAGGGTGTAGAGCTTCTTCCGGCTGATGGCGTAGCCCATGGCGTACTCGTGGGAGGCGACCGTGTAGCTCTCCACGCCGATGCCAAAGACCTTGGATTCGATGCCACAGGGGACGAGGGTCTCGTCAATGTCGGGAGCAAAGATGCGGTCGAGGGACTCGGTCATCAGGTCACGGTGCTTCTTGGTGTCGGCGCAAATGTCCTTGTAGCCGTCGGGCATCCAGAAATTGATTCCGCAGGGCTTGCCCAGCTGTTTGGCAAATTCCAGACCGATCTCACGGCAGCGGATGTTGTGCTCGACCCAGAAATCCCGGGTGCCTTTGTCGTAGGAGGACAGGGAGAAATCACCGTCCATCTTGGGATGGGAGAAGTTGGTGGGGTTGAAGTCCAGACCCATGTTCTTCTCCTTGGCCCAGTCCACCCAGTTCTGGAACAGCTCGATGGTGTACTGGTCACGGTCCACCTTTTTGCCGTTCTTTTCGGCATAGCAAGCATGGAGATTGAGCTTGGTCTCGCCGGGGATCATGGACAGAGCCATGTCGATGTCGGCGCGGAGTTCATCGGGAGTTCTGGCACGGCCGGGGTAATTGCCGGTGGTGGCGATACCGCCGGAGAGCTCGTCAGAGCCGTCAAAGCCGATGACGTCGTCGCCCTGCCAGCAGTGCATGGACACGGGGATAGCGTCGGCCTTCTTCATGGCGGCGTCTACGTCCACACCGTAGGCAGCGTAAGCCTCCTTGGCATACTCATAACCGCGGATGATTTGCTTCTCGTTCATAAAAAGTTCCTCCTTCAGAGTGTAACTTTGCGTGTACTATGGATAATTATAGGATATTTTCATAGAAAAGTCTACTACCAAATCCAAAACCTAAGGGGGCTCAGGCATGGAGTAGAAATACTGTTTTCATTTCTGATCTGTCCTGCCCAGAAGATAATCTGTGGAGGTCTGGTAAAAATCTGCCAGCTTGATGAGGATGGCAGTGGGTATGTCATTTTCTCCGGTTTCGTATTTGGAATAACCGGTCTGGGACATCCCCAGCATTTGTGCGATCTGTTTTTGGGTCAGATCCCGGTCTTCCCGCAGATCACGAATACGGCTGTACATAATATCACCTCTGTGAACAGCTTATAATAACCTGAAACAGATTATTGACATTTAACCTGAAACAGGTTAAGATAACGGTGGGGTGATGAAAAATGAATACAAATCGGTGTAACACCTGCGCCCATTATCGGCAACATTATGCGCTGGATGATCGTCGGATTTTTCGGGTGTATTGCGGGCACTGTACTTTTTTGAAGGTCAAAAGGAGAAAGCCGGATACAGAAGCTTGTGAACATTATATACCGTCTGCGCCGGATGAAACAGCATTTGCTTCGAAAGAATATCTGAGCAAGGAATTGTTGAGCTATGTGCTGGGGCTGGAGATCTTGCCGGAAATTCGGGATATGGAGGATGAAGCAGAAAGCAGATAGAACGACCTGCCCCTATTCTTGCAACCCATCCGGGGCTGTGGTATAATAACACAAAAGAGAGGGGGAAACCCGGTGAATACCCAGTATTTTCGTTATGCGCTGGAAGTAGAAAAAACAGGTTCCATCACCCAGGCGGCGGGCAATCTGTTCATGAGCCAGCCGACCCTGAGCAAGGCCATCAAGGATATGGAAGAGACCGTGGGGTTTCCTGTGTTCAAGCGGACCTCCAAGGGCGTAGTCCCCACCCACAGAGGCATGGAATTCCTTGCCCACGCCCGCAGAATCGCGGTGCAGGTGCAGAAAATGGAGCAGGCTCTGCAGAGAGAGGACAGCTCCCATCAGCTGTTCAGCCTGGCCATCCCCAGAGCCAGCTATATCGTGAAGGCCGTATCGGAATATATCAGCACCTTTGACGGCGATTTGGACATGGAAGTGGATATTCTGGAGACCAATTCCATGCGTATCATCGACTCCGTGGCGGACGGCCATTTTGTGCTGGGGATCATCCGCTGTCACGAGGAAGACCGGGAACTTTTCCTGAAAAGTCTGGCGGAAAAGGATCTGCAGTACGAGCCCGTCTGGCGGTCAGACTATGTGGCACTTGTTCAGAAAGATCATCCGCTGGCCAAGCAGGGAACGGTGTCCCCCGAAGAATTTTTGCCCTATGTGGAGATCGTCTTTGGCGATGTGGCAGTCCCGTATATCCGGGTCAGCGAGGCAAGGACGGTGTCCGGCGATCTGCGAAACAATAAGCGGATACTGGTCTACGACAGAGGCACCCAGTTTGACCTTTTGCGGACCAATCCCATGACTTATATGTGGGTGTCCCCCCTGCCGGAGGAGATCTTGCGCAACAACGGTCTTGTCCAGTGCAAGTGCAGTCCTTCTTTTAAGTTTGAGGATATGCTCATCTACCGTTCCGGTTACCGGTTCAGCAGTATGGATCGTGCCTTTGTGGACAAGCTGTATCTCCGGCGAAATGAGGTGGCCTATCCGGAGTGATATGCCAACAAACAACCATTGTCATTCAAATTTGGAATGACAATGGTTGTTTATTTTCTCTGTAAAGTTTTGGAAAGTCAAAAAATGAATGGAATATTCAAATATTTTTTGATAAAATGGATGTATGGGACGGGAATTTTTGCGTGACAGCTATGTATATTTTCGATTTCCGCTTTTCGGCGGGATTTGATATAATTTTAAGGATATAGAAATCCATCATAAACTCGAGGCAATACCATGAAAAAACCTACTCTTTGGCTGGCCAAAACTGCGGTTTTGCTGGCTATGCTCATTCTATTGCAGGCTCTGTCCAAGCCTGCCGGACAGCTGGTCACCGGCACACTGGTCAATGCTGTCCTTGCCCTTTCAGCCCTGACTGCCGGTGTGGCCAGTGGCGCGGTCATCGCGCTGGTGTCTCCGGTCATGGCGTTTCTGCTGGGCATTGCCCCGCAGATTTTGACCGTTCCTGTCATTATGGCGGGCAATCTGGTATTCGTGCTGATCCTGGGCTTGCCCGGAAAGCAGAAAGCTCTTTGGTGTGCGGTCGCTTCGGTGGCAAAATTTGCGGTGCTGTATCTTCTGGTGGTGCAGGTGATCTGCCGTCTTCTGGCTCAGCCACTTCTGGCGGAGGGCATCCTTGCTTCGCCCATGCTGAATGTGCTCCCGGCGACCTTTGGCTGGACACAGCTGGTCACGGCACTCCTTGGCAGTGCGGTGGCACTTTGCTCCGCCCCACTGATCAACAAAGCCCTGCGCCACTAACTCTGGAGGTATCCCTATGCGTGGAATTCCGTCACTGATCACAGATATTCGCAAAAAAGTCTTTACCGAAGTTGCCCGCATGGCCTATAACGGCAGTGATTATACCGAAGCGGAGGAGCTTCCCTATACCATCGTTCCCGGCGATCAGCCATTGCACCGGGAATCCATCTTTCTGGAGCGGGCCATTGCCGGTGAGCGGGTGCGCCTTGCCATGGGGCTTGGGGTGCGTCCCATCCAGACCAGAATGTTACTGACCGAGGGCATGGACCATGCGGCCATTGCCGAGCAGTATTATGAGCCCCCGCTGATCAACATCATCCCCTACGCCTGTCATGCCTGTACGCCCAACCAATATATTGTAACAGAGCAGTGTCAGAACTGTCTGGCGGCCTCCTGCCAGCGGGTCTGTCCCAAGGGGGCGATCTCCTTTGTCAATGGGCGAAGTGTCATCGATAAGAAAAAGTGCGCCAAATGCGGAAAATGCGAAAGCGCCTGTCCCTACCATGCCATCGTCCATCTGGAGCGACCCTGCGCCGCCGCCTGTGGCATGAACGCCATCGGCAGTGACGACCACGGCAGAGCCGTCATCGATCAGGAGAAATGCGTGGCCTGCGGGCAGTGTCTGGTCAGCTGTCCCTTTGGCGCGATCGCGGACAAGGGTCAGATCTATCAGGTCATCCGGGCAATCTTGACCGGCGAGCCGGTCATCGCCATCGTAGCTCCTGCCTTTGTGGGTCAGTTCAGCGGACGGGTGTCCCCGGGCAGATTTGTCACCGCCATGAAACAGCTGGGCTTTTCTCAGGTGGTGGAAGTGGCTGTGGGCGCGGATCTTTGTACCATAGAGGAAGCCAAGGACTTTCTGGAAAAAGTCCCCGAACGGCAGGATTATATGGCGACCTCCTGTTGCCCCGCATGGCACTCCATGATCGAAAAGCTCTATCCCACCGAAGTGGAGAAAATTTCCATGACCCTGACCCCCATGGTCTTTACAGCCAGAATGGCCAAGAAGCAAAACCCGGGTTGTAAGGTGGTCTTTGTAGGCCCTTGCGCCGCCAAAAAGCTGGAGGCCATCCGGGAGGATATTCGCTCCGATGTGGACTTTGTCCTGACCTTTGAGGAGCTTCAGGGTATGTTTGAGGCCAAAGAGATCGATTTTTCTGCCATTGAGGATATGGAGGCTCTCAACGAGGGCTCTGCGGCAGGCAGAGGCTTTGCCGTCGCCGGCGGTGTGGCCGGCGCGGTGACGGAGCTGGTCAAAGCGGAAAAACCGGATATGGAGATCAAAACCGCCCGCGCGGAGGGACTGAAGGACTGCCGACGGCTCATGGCCATGGCGAAATCCGGCAAATATCAGGGCTATCTGCTGGAAGGAATGGCCTGCCCCGGCGGTTGTGTGGCGGGCGCGGGAACGATCCTGCCTGTGGAACAGGCGCAGAAGATCGTCAGCAGTTATCAGAAAGGCGCAAAGGCCGTATCGCCCAAGGACAGCGCCTATGCCAAAATGGGCGAAACACTGGATTGACCGGACGGAAGTATGAGGTGTGTAAGATGAAGTATAGTTATTTTCCCGGCTGTACCCTGCGAAACAAGGCCAAAGAGCTGGATGACTGGGCAAGAGCCTGTGGAGAGGTTTTGGGCTTTACGCTGGAGGAACTGCCCGACTGGCAGTGCTGTGGCGGGGTCTATCCTCTGGGCGCAGATGAAATTGCCAGTAAGCTCCCCTCTGTCCGGGCTCTGAATACGGCAAAGGAAGCCGGGCAGGATCTGGTGGCGGTTTGTTCTGCCTGCTATCATGTGCTCAAGCGGGTCAATGACGATATGGCCAATGTGGAGGACATCCGCACAAGAGCCAACAACTATATGGCACTTTCCGAGCCCTATGTGGGCGAGACCAAGGTGCTCCACTATCTGGAAGTGTTGCGGGATGTGGTGGGCTTTGAAAACCTGAAGCAGAAGGTGGTAAAGCCCCTGACCGGACGGAAGATCGGTGCGTATTACGGCTGTCTTTTGCTCAGACCCGGCAAGATCATGGCCTTTGACGACCCGGAAAACCCCAGTATTCTGGAGGACTTTATCCGGGCACTGGGCGCAGAGCCTGTGGTGTATCCCTACCGCAACGAGTGCTGTGGCGGTTACATATCCCTGACCGGGGCAGAGCAGTCTGCCGGACTTTGTCGGCGCATCACCGAAAGCGCAGAAGGCTTCGGGGCAGACTGCCTCATTACGGCGTGCCCCCTGTGCAAGTACAATCTCAGCAAAAACAGTGACCTGCCGGTGGTCTATTTTACGGAGCTTCTGGCAGAGGCGCTGGGCATTAAGGAGGCGGGAGAATGAACAAGACCGATGAGATCCGGCAGATCAGCGGTGTGGATTTTCGCAAATGCATGAAGTGCGGAAAATGCTCCGCGTCCTGCCCGTCCTTTGATGAAATGGATATTAAGCCCCATCAGTTTGTGACCTATGTCATAAACGGTGATGTGGAAACGCTGGCCTCCTCCCGTTCTGCGTGGAAGTGCCTGAGCTGTTTTGCCTGTATTGAGCGCTGTCCCCGGAATGTGCAACCCGGCAAGCTCATCGATGCCGCCCGGCAGATTCTCATCCGTCAGCGGGGACAGGAGGGGCTTTCTGCGGATGCCGTTCCCGGACTGCTGGACGATCAGACGCCCCAACAGCTCCTGATGAGCGCGTTCAGAAAGTATCGGAGGTAAGCCATGGGAAGAATCGGAGTATTTGTTTGTCACTGTGGCAGTAATATCGCCGCCACGGTTGATGTGAAAAAAGTCGTGGAGCTGGCTCTGCAGGAGCCCGGCGTGGTCCACGCGGAAGATTACCCCTACATGTGCAGTGAAGCCGGGCAGGTGCGTATTGCCGAGGCCATCCGGGAAAAGAAGCTGGAGGGTCTGGTGGTCTGCTCCTGTTCTCCCCGGATGCATGAGGCCACGTTCCGCAAGTGCGCGGAGAAAAACGGACTCAATCCCTATCTGGTGGAGATCGCCAATATCCGGGAGCACTGTTCGTGGATACATAAGGATATGACCGAGGCGACGGAAAAGGCCACCATTCTCATGCGTGCCGCCGTGGCTAAGGTACAGCTCAACGCCCCTTTGCAGGCAGGCGAAAGCGCCGTCACCAAGCGGGCGCTGGTCATCGGCGGCGGTATTGCCGGTATCCAGACGGCTCTGGATATTGCCGATGCGGGATACCCGGTGGATATTGTGGAAAAAGAGCCCTCCATCGGCGGGCGTATGAGTCAGCTGGACAAGACCTTCCCCACCCTGGACTGCTCCGCCTGTATTTTGACCCCCAAAATGGTGGAGGCGGCCTCCCATGAGAACATCACCATCCACACATGGAGCGAGGTGGAACAGGTCTCCGGCTTTGTGGGCAATTTCACCGTGGACATTCGGAAGAAAGCCCGCTATGTGGATATGGACAAGTGTACCGGCTGCGGAATTTGTCAGGAAAAGTGTCCCTCCAAAAAGACGCCCAATCAGTTTAACCGGGGGCTCAATACCCGCAGTGCCATCTATACCCCCTTTGCCCAGGCCATCCCCAATGTGCCGGTCATCGATGCCGAGGCCTGCACCAAGCTCAAAACCGGCAAGTGCGGTATCTGCCAGAAGCTCTGTCAGGCCGGTGCTATCGATTATACCCAGACCGATGAGATCATCACCCGGCAGTACGGCGCTATCGTAGTGGCTACGGGCTTTGATACCATCAAGCTGGACAAGTACGGCGAATATGCCTATGGGGAGAGCCCGGATGTCATCACCTCTCTGGAGCTGGAGCGGATCATGAACGCCGCCGGCCCCACCAAGGGCCATCTGGAGCGCCTGTCCGACGGCAAGGCTCCCAAGGAGATCGTGTTCATCCAGTGTGTGGGCAGCCGCTGCTCCGATGACCGGGGCAAGCCCTACTGCTCCAAGATCTGCTGTATGTACACCGCAAAGCACGCCATGCTGATCCGGGATAAGTACCCGGATACCAACGTCACCGTGTTCTACATCGACGTCCGTACCCCCGGCAAGAACTTTGACGAGTTCTACCGCCGTGCGGTGGAGGACTACGGCGTTAACTACATCAAGGGTCAGGTGGGCAAGGTCGCTCCTCAGCCCGACGGCAGCCTGCTGGTACAGGCTTCCGATCTGCTGGACAACAAGCAGATCCTCATGAAGGCGGATATGGTGGTTCTGGCTACCGCTATCGAGCCCAACCAGGGCGTGCG